>JAJRAP010000277.1 GCA_028679855.1 Candidatus Methanoperedens sp. | reverse complement strand
TGTCTTTGCCTCTTATGATTTTTTGGTGCTTTGATGATTCCGGCTTATTTGAAAGGTATTTTTTATTATCTCCTGTAATTACTCCTTGGTAAAACGTTGCTATTTCACCGAGTTTTATACACCCCTTTTCAAGCTTATTAAGCAGTGATAAATCACTTTTATTCAAAAGAAATTTCTTGTCTGGAATAGTTTTAAAAATCCTTTGATTGATTTCTTCTATCGCAAAAGATTTTTTAATGAATTGCTCTGCATTATCTATTTTGATTATTTTTACATTGTTTTTATCTCTCGATTCTTCGCTTTTTTCTCTTTCTAATATTAAAATTGTATTTCCGCCGATTTCAGCATCCTTGAATACTTTATCATGAATATCAACTATTTGCAATATTTTACATGTATCTAAAATGTACCCTCTAATCTCTCTAAAATGGTACGCACTCAAAATCGTATTTGGAATTATGAAGGACAGCATACCGTTCATTTTTAAATATTGTATCGCACGCTCAACAAATAATGTATAAGTGTTTCCTTTATATTCCATCGAATTTGGATATTTATCCGTAAAATATGCGAGTTCTTCATCTGATACAAACTTTTGCTTTTTTCCAAGCGCTAAAGTTATGTACGGCGGATTCCCTATCACCACATCGAACCCTCTCTCCCCCTCAGGTAGCGCATTGTCAAATACATCAGCGAACTCCTCCTCCCAGTTGAAAGCCTTCTTCGCGCGCCACTGCTCGCCAAAAAACTTCTTAAGCTCCTCCTCGCTCCCGCTGATGAGTGAATTCCCCACCTTGATAGTCTCGCCAAGAATCGGAGGAAGCATCTCCTCGGCTTTCAGCGCCTTGAGCATCAGGTTAACAGCCGCGATCTCAGCAGCCTGGCTGTCCATGTCAACCCCGTGGATGTTGTTCATCAGGATGCTGGCTTCGTAGCCTTCATACGTGCTCTCGGAGGTTTCAAAAAGCATTCCTTTCCTTACATTCTCATCTATGCGCGCCTTGATCGGACGGTTTTTCTCCTCATAGTAATTCGCAAAACAGTCGTAGGCTTTGATCAGGAACGAGCCAGAACCGCACGCCGGGTCAAGCACTTTTATGCGCGCCACTTGCTCCGGCGTCTTATCTTTGAGCAGCAAACCCACCGTGTTCTTAACGATGTAGTCCACAACATAGGGGGGCGTGTAGTAAATCCCGCTCTCCTTTCGTGTTTCCTGACCTGGCTTCAACTCAAAGGTATTATTCTCCTTCAATCGCAACGTATTGCCAAGATAGGTTTCGTATGTATTGCCCAGAACGTCAAAATCAAACTTCCTGAAAGAACGCGAGGTCATCTCCTCAATGATATTCTCAAGCACATGACTGCTCACATTGATTCGGTCGTAGAACATGCCGCGTTTGAAAATCTCGCCGTTGTGGATATCGTTGAACTTATCGAAAAGCGCGCCGTCTGCGAAGAGCGCCTCATAAAGCGGGTTGTAGCGTCCTGCAGATTTCCAGAGTTTCAGTTTATCTCCGAGGATATTAGAGTCGTCAAGAAGCAGATGGTCTTCAGCCCATCTGATAATCATCAACCTGTCCAGGATCCTCTGCACCGCGCTCTTAAGTTTCTCGATATCGAAATTCCCTTTTTCATCCTTGAGCACGGAAAAATCAAGGCGCTTTCTTAAGATCTCCCTTCTGGATTCTAAGAATTTTGCATATTTTGGGTCATTTTCATGCTTTGCATAATCAGGAAAAAGCTGGCTCAGATCAGGTGGTTTGCCCTCATTCAGGAAATTATTTCTGTAGATATCATTGGCAAGTTCAATGCGCCAGTTGTTAAGCAGTCCCAGAAATTCCTTATCAATAGGCTCTTTTTCTTCACGGGCGCCAAGTTTATCGATTTTCTCCGACAAAACGAATTCTTTGGTCAGGTGAATAAGGTCCCACAATCTTTTTGCATAATCCTCGACAGATTCGAAATTCAGGACAGTCAACCCTGTCAGCGCATTAAATACCCTGATTTTCTCAAAATTGGTAAGAATCGCCCATTTACAGTTCTTGCTCGCCGCATAGAGGATTGACTGCCGTTCTTCAAGCGTCCAGTCTCCTTTTACTTTATCGCGATGCGGGATTACTCCAAAACGCTTTGCTTCAATGAATATAACGGGCTTTTTATTAATTTTCAGAGCAACATCTGCAAAACCTGTCCCGCGAATAAAATGCTCCCTGTCATACTCATCAGGATTCCTGATGTCCCAACCGAGTATCTCGAACAATCGATCAATAAAACCTGCGCGTACGTTGGCTTCGCTGATTGCCGCCATCTCTTTTGGTTCGTCATTCTTGGATCTCTTGAGGTCACGGTAACTCTTTACAAGGTTTTCTACTTTCTGCCTTATCCTGCTCGCAGCTTCATTATCTATCAATAAATATTGCTCCTTGCGACCTCATCCTTGAGATACAGGATATCTTATATGATTAAAAATGTAGCGATTTAAATTTACCTTTACAATAGTCAGGAAAAGAAACAGAAATTTGAGAAAAACTATCAGTTATCCGAAAGCGATACTCCTATGGTTGTTGCTGAAGATTAATTCTTGCCATATTACCCTTCCACCCTCGCCACATTCATATTCCGCTTCAGTCCCATCGCCTCAGCCACAGACTCGCATTTGGTCTTCATAAGATATGCTATCGGCTTAAAATCATATTCAGACATCGTCTCATAATTCGCCATGCCCTTGCTGATTATGAGCGACGCATCCCGCAGCGCCTCCACAAGTTCTGGCGGTGCCTCTTTCAGGCATACACCAATGGCATTCGAACCTGTTGTAAGCACCCTGTCCACTTTTTTGTCGATGCTCAATTCCTTCAGTTCTTTCATTGTAACATCATTCAATATCGGCGCGCCTCTCACAACAAGCGTGATCTTGCCACCGAGTTTTTTTATCTCATCAAATAAAAGAGTATCAAATACTATCTCACCGCAATTGTCAGCAAGATAGACCACATTATCAATCATCGATCTGATCTTATCCGAATCATCAACATCAAGCCCATGATGGATCTGCTTAAATATCATTTCCTTTCCGATCTCTTTATCTGCATCAAAACCCAGCACACCAAAATCAAACGAATTGCCTACTATTGAAACAAGCACAGCGCGCCTGAAAGAGTCTTTTTCTAATACAAAATCCCTTACAAAAGGCAGGAGCTTTTGCGCGGTTTCATTGCTCTGCCGCTTTGTCTCCCTGTATGGATCAATGTCCCCAAGTACCCTGTATGCTTCCCTGTGAATTTTTGTGGATAGATGAGTCGCAGGAGCGCCATCCACGAGGTATTTGCGCAAAATTTCGATTCCTGCAAGCACAACTTTCTTCTGCACTGCCAGGTCTTTTGTGGATAGCTCTGCTTCAAACTGGACTCTTGCCAACAGGCACGGCGCGCATCTGGGGTGAATCTTCAATGTTTTCTCCTAAAATTCGA
>JAJRAP010000276.1 GCA_028679855.1 Candidatus Methanoperedens sp. | reverse complement strand
GCACGATGAAGCTCTATTTATTTGACAATGATTGAATGGTCTTTTCCAGCTTTTCGATCTTCTTTTCAAGAGCTGAGATATCACTCTTCATGACCACACCGCTTTTCTTCATGACGTTCTCAACCTTTTCATTTATCTTATCTTCAAGGTCTTTTACCTGCTTTTCCTTTTCAGATAGAACTTCGCGGACGAATTTCTTCCCTTCCTCCCTGCTCATCTCTCCCTTTTTTATCATTTCCTGTGTGAATTCCTCAGCTTTTTCCTGTGTCAGGGATATTACCCCTACACTGAACAGCCCCATCTTTCTTATCATTTCAGACATTTCCGACATTTGTATTCCTCCGTTTCATAACCCGTTTTAATTACATCCTAACGATGTATACCTGACTTCCAGGCGCAAGTTTTAATATTACGCCCTCTATCAAATTGGTCTATTAACTATTAATCTTTTTGATGAGGAAAAAAATGAAACAGGTTTTTAGCGGCATAATGATTCCCGTATCCACGATAGACTGGTATGGCAGGTCGGTTTCTGTAGTTTTCTTCAATGGCTGCAATTTTGACTGCATTTACTGTTCAAATAAGAACTTCATTGATATATCTAACAGGCTGGAACCCCTTTTCAAGAAGGGAAACGTCGTTGATATTGAGGAGATAGAGAAGCAGATCATTGACGCAAAAACCTTCATAAGCGCCGTGGTCTTCTCAGGTGGTGAGCCGACAGCGCATCCTCGTGAACTGGAGCGCCTTGCGAGATTCACAAAAGAGCAGGGTCTTCTTGTGGGAATAGAGACAAATGGATATTACACGGAGCGGCTTGAGGGATTGATAAAGAAAAAGCTAATAGATAAGATATTCCTTGATATCAAAGCTTCACCCCGTGACATGAAAAAATACCGGAAGATTACCGGAGGTATCGGGGATGCCGCAGAAAAAGCTCTTTGCACCATGAACCTCAAAGATGTCGATTTCGAGGTCAGAACAACGGTATTTCCCTCACTTGCCGCCGATATCCCGGAAATAGCAAAGAGCATAGCAGGGCGCTCCTGCACATATGTCCTCCAGCAGGGCATCCCTGAATATGCCCCGGATGAGAATATTCGAAAGGAAAAGGCTCTTACCCGGGATGAACTTGCAGCCCTTGCAGGAAACCTGAAGTTTCTAAAGGATGTAAGGATAAGGACGCGAGAAAAAGGGGAAGAAAGGATAATCTAAGCGATGAAATTCATATGGAAAGGCTACGGTGAGATCATCACGGCAGCGGTGCTGTGGGGCACAACCGGAATACTTGTTAGAATGATAAACGACATGACAACGCTGAGTATTATTTTTTACAGGGTCGCTCTGGCATTCATGATTTTCATGGTCTTTTTCTATATCTCAGGGAACCTTAACACACTGAGGCTTAAAGACAAAAAACCCTACCTTGTATTATTCAGCGTGCTTCAGGTAGTTACCATGCTGACCTTCTTTGAATCCATTATGAACGCATCTGTTCCTGTTGCTGTACTGTTGCTGTACACAGCCCCTGTGTATGTGACCGTGTTCTCCCCTGTGCTTCTCAAGGAACGCTCCACAGGAAAGGGCTGGATGGCGCTCTTCCTGTCCATAGCAGGTGTTATACTCATAGTAGAGCCGGGGAACATTGAGCTCTCATTGAAATTAACGGGAATAATTGCAGGTTTGCTCTCCGGTATCTCCTACGCCTTCCAGATAATGACATCCAAGTACATAAGCAAAAGTTATTCCGGTTATTCGCAGGCATTCTGGAGTTTCATGATAGCCATGCTACTACTTCTTCCCGCAGCCGCTGTCCCCGCGGATGTTGTTTTAGGGAACATAACTTATCTTATTATGTTAGCGATATTCCCTACAATTCTTGCAATATCATTGTATTTTAATGGATTATTTAAGGTAAGGGCAGCAAGCGCAAGTATCCTGGGGCTTATCGAACCTGTGAGCGCGGTTATTTTGTCTATCATAATTCTCCATGATAGTATTTCGATCCCAGTAATGATGGGCGGTGCGCTTATATTGGCTGGTGGAGCAATAGTTACACGAGAGCCATGAATGAATATATCCGCGAACATTACCTTGAAGCAGGAAAAATTGCCGCTACGGTACTGAAAGAAGCAGGAGCTGGCATTAAAGAGGATGTACCGCTGCTTGAAGTTGCGGAATATGTCGAGAACCGGATAAAAGATCTTGGTGGGGACATCGCTTTTCCCTGCAACATCTCTATCAACGAGATAGCATCCCATTACACACCAGACGATGATATACCGCGTTTTAAGAAAGGGGATGTTGTTAAAATAGATGTAGGGGTACATATTGAAGGCTATATCGCTGATACTGCAAGCACGGTCGAGGTCGCAACAGGGCATCATTCGAAGTTAATAAAAGCATGCGAAGAAGCGCTTGATAATGCTATTCTCTCAGTAAGGGATAGCGTCCAGACCCGGACGGTCGGGAAAGTTATCGAAGAAACAATAAAAAAGCACGGTTTCATTCCAATAAAGCACCTGACAGGGCACAGTCTTGAGCAATATAAGCTCCACTCAGGCATGAGCATACCGAATTACGGAAGCGTGTTCAGCCAGAAAATAAAAAAAGACATGGTATTTGCGATAGAACCATTCGCGACCTGTGGGACGGGAAACATCAGATACGGAAAACCGCATATCTATGCTGCAGTAAAAGCAATAACAACATCGCATAAAAAGATCAGCGAACGGTTCGGGACACTCCCCTTTGCAAGGAGATGGGTTCCGGAAATGAGTATGGGTGACCTGAAAGGGCTGCGGGAATATTTCGAATTGATCGAATCAAGCGGAGCCATAGTGGCACAATCAGAACATACCGTTATAGTTGGTGAAGGTGGATGCAAAGTAATAACAAAACGATGAAAAGTAATAAGAAGCATTAATTACTTATTACCCATGGAAATGGACAAAAAAGATACAATAATTTATGAAGCGCATGGGAACCTATACCTCAACATAACCAACAGGTGTACCGCAGAATGTGTTTTTTGTATAAAGCGCTATTCTGATGGAGTGTATGGCTATAACCTGAGGCTTGCAAGGGAACCAGCCCTTTCTGATATCATAAAAGAACTTTCAAATATTGAACTTCAAAAATACAACGAAGTTGTTTTTACAGGTCTGGGGGAACCGCTGGTGCGCCTTGATGATGTCCTTGAGATCACACGCTGGCTTTCTGCACGCGGGATGACCGTGCGCCTTGATACCATCGGTCATGCAAAACTTCTCTATCCTGAAAGAAAGGTCGCTCAAGAACTAGCAGATGCAGGAATGAAAATTGTTTCTGTCAGCCTGAACGCCCATGATGAAGAGACCTACAACAGTTTGTGTGTTCCGAAATCGAGGAACGCTTATTCCAAAATGCTTGAATTTGCCAGGGAAGTCTCAAAATCTGGAATTGAACTGCGGTTTACTGTAGTCAACCTGCCTGCTGTGGATATTCCTAAATGCAGGGAGATCGCAAAGGAATACTGCGCCGATTTTAATGTCCGTGGTTATGGCGGTCAAATTTAATAATTATTATCAAAAGTTATAATTATTATGATGTTTGTTTGCTCTGAGCATATTATTATATTTCACCAGGGAATAACTGGTCCTGAATTAGTTTGAAGACAACCAGCATAAAAACAGACGAAATAGAGCATGAGATAAGCGGCATAATCGACTTCCCGGATGACAGGTTTGAAGAGATAATCCGCGAAGTGGGATTCGTTTGCGATCTTTGCGGCAGATGCTGTACAAGAAAATTCAACGACCATGTGTTCCTTCTGGATGATGATGCCGAAAGGATCATCGAAGTTGCAGGGAGGGAAGTGCTTCGACCAGCGCCGTATTATGAGTTGTGTGATAACCTGGGCAGGTTTTATGTGATGGGTTATGCCCTCAGGAATAAATCCAACGGAGACTGCATATTCTATACCATGGGAAGGTGCGACCATTACGCAGACCGTCCTGAGATATGCAGGATATTTCCTTACATGCTTCACAGGGAGGAAGATGATGAGGGCAATCTCGACTGGAGGCAGATAGGGGGTCTTAACCAGCACGGGCTGTACCACGGCGAGGTCGGAGTTGAAGAAGCAAGAAAGATCGCGGGGAATGTGAAAAGATACGAGATCGCATTTCTGAAGCAGAAACATGCGTTCTTGAATAAGATAGAAGAGCATTTCAAGAAGCACGGTCTCAGGCACAGCCAGCAGATATATGACAGAAAAATGAGGGAGTTAAAAAGGGGCGGGGAAATAGAAGTGTATGTGTTCGAAAGGGGCGATTTTATTAAGGAGAAACTTTCCATATGATTATTAACCCGGAAGGAAAATAGGGGG
>JAJRAP010000023.1 GCA_028679855.1 Candidatus Methanoperedens sp. | reverse complement strand
TCATGTTTGTAAATATTACAGGCAATATCAGCGTAGGAGTGATCAATGCTGCGGTCGAAGTGCTGAGGAACACCTCAACATTGATAAAACCTCAGACTCCGGCTCAGGGCATTGTTTATAAGAATGTGAACATCTGGGTAGGAACAACTGGTTTTGCAGTTCCGAAGAATATAAAAATAGCCGCAATAAAGTTTAAGGTCTTGAACACATGGCTTGAAAGCAACAGCATTGCAGCCAGTGAAATAAGGATGGTCAGGTGGGACGGCAGCAAATGGCTAACACTCGATACCACATTAAAGGAAAAAGACAGCGCTAATAGTTACTTTGAGGCAACAACCGACACCTTTTCGCCTTTCGCAATAACAGGATTAGCGCATGCTGTGGTAGTAACAGAGACACCAGCCAGGCAAGCCGCAACAGCAACGGCAGTGCCTGCAAAGAAGGGCATACCAGGATTTGAAGCAACAATTGCCATATTAGTGATAGCCTTGCTGGCTGCCTCTTTAAGGAATGACAGAAAGAGAAGATGAGCATTATCTTCTTTTTTTGTGAATTTTTTATATATGAAATGGTCAGCTCTTATCGGGATAATATAGTTCTCCGCATAACATTAGAATCCTTTAGTTCTTTTTCATCGGTCATCGGTTAAGGAATTTAACATGCTTGCTCTGTACAGTTATTTCGATAGTTATTAATTTACCATGTTTTTCAGGTTTGGTTTGAAACGAGAACACGGATAACACGGATCAGACGGATTTTCACGGATCCGCGCGCATCCGTGTCATCCGCGCCATCCGTGTTCTATTTCATGAATATTCTCTTAACCGATGACGAATGAGTTCTTTTTTTACACATCTTCAATTAAATGCTATATTGCGCCTTTATCAGTCAGCATGAACTCGCAGTTCGTGCCTTCGCACTTAGACCTGTGTTTTCGAAGCGAGGCTTTTCGTTTTGAAGGTCCCGTCTTTTCAAGCAGGATGATGGTTTTTGAGAGATGTTCAAGGGCGTTCCCCCCGATGGGGCAGAGTTCTCCTGTAGATACATCTTTATAGACCTGGTTTGTGATAACAACGGCAATTACGTATTTCCTGGCTATTCCGTGCAGGAGCCCTATCTGGTTCACAAGTTCCCTCCGAAGCGCCATGTTCTCTTCGTTCGAATCGTCCATTGACAGCCCCAGCCTGTAAAAAAGCGCTGCTGAATCAAGGATTATGAGCCCAATCTTTTCGTTCATTATCTTTTCAAGCTCAAGTACGGCAGAATACTGCTGGTCAAGGCTTGCAGGTTCATATATGATTATTTCTCCTGCAACCTTTTTTGCCTCATCGCCTGCTATTTGCCTGAACCGCTCCGCAGAGAACCCTTCAGTGTCAATGAAAACGACTTTTTTCCCGCTGTGAACTGTGGATACAGCAAGCTGGATGCAGATATTAGTCTTTCCCGTACCTGACGCCCCGTATATCTGGGTGACTATGCCCCTCTCGAATCCACCGCCAAGGAGGTCGTCAATGCATTTGCAACCGCAGGGCATCCTTTCTTGTTTCTGAATGTTTGTCACTCCTGTGCTATAGATACCTTGTCCCGGATATTCTTTATTGCCTCTACCGCAG
This sequence comes from Candidatus Methanoperedens sp., assembly GCA_028679855.1. GTDB lineage: Archaea > Halobacteriota > Methanosarcinia > Methanosarcinales > Methanoperedenaceae > Methanoperedens. The sequence goes on along the minus strand of JAJRAP010000023.1, from coordinate 5,498 downwards.
CACCGCCCTTATCTATCGGGGCTATGTTCTCCATGTCAGCCTGTACAAGGGAAGTATCATACGGTATTATGCCAAATACCTCTATACCATAACCCTTGAGTTTATCTTCGATATCTTTTGCCTCTCCCCCTGCTTTATTGATGACCGCCCCGAATTTCTTGATATCAATCTGCCGCGCAAGTTCCACTATCCTTCCAGCAGTCTCGATGGACCTTGCTCCCGGCTCAACCACTATGAGCATGATATCTATTCCCCGGGTCGTGCCCCGCCCGAGATGCTCCACTCCTGCTTCCATGTCAAGTATTACTACGCTGTTCGTTTTCAGCAGCACATGGCGAAGAAGCGCTTTCAAAAAAGAGCTTGCCGGACACATGCAGCCGCTCCCGCCGCGCTCTACCGTGCCCAGGACGAGCAGTTTTACATTATCAGGACCCGTTACGCCAAACTTGTCTACAATGTCATCAACCCTGGGATTTAATTTGAAAACACCGGCAGGTCCACCTGCTCTTTCATCGATAAGTTCAGTAAATTCGGTCAAGGGTTTGGGCGGATTTTTTATCCCCAGAGCTGAAGCAAGGTTCATGCTCGGGTCAGCGTCAATAGCAAGTACCTGGTAGCCACAACGTGCAAGAAGCCGTGCCAGAGTGCCAGATAGCGTCGTTTTCCCGACGCCCCCTTTACCAGAAATTGCTATCTTGATCATGCATCTATGAACTCGACTGTTATTTCATCGTCTATAGTGATCATTGCAGCCTGCCCTTTTGACGCCTGGCCTGGATTCACTACATGCGTGCCGTTCACCCGTACTATACCGCGGCACTCGTGGATGTGCCCGCATACTATGAGGTCGAACCGTCCCAGGAAACGTGCCAGAGCAACGCTACCCACATTTCCCACGGGCAACCTGTCAGTTGTATTTCTGGGGGGAAAATGTGATAATAATATAATTTTTTTACTTGTATTTAATCTACTTAATAACATCCCTATATATTCACCGATCCTCTTTTCTGACAATTCAAATGGGGTATTAAATGGGGTGGGATTTGAACCACCCAGGCCAATAAATGTAAGTTCTCCTATTTTATGAAATGAATTATGAAGGCTGATCGTTTTCTCATCCAATATTTTTAAGAGTGAGACATTATCGCAATTCCCCGGCACTGCAAGGACTGGTTTAGTGAACATTCCAAGCAATTCCAGCGCTTTTTCATCAGGACCGAAGTCCGTTAGATCCCCGGCTATCAATACTGCATCAAATTCCCCTGCCATGTCACATATCGCTTCAATATGGGAATAATCACCATGAAGGTCTGATAGCGCGAGAAATCTCATATGACTCAATATTAGATTAATAATACTTATATTTTTAATGCTGCTGATGGGATATTCGTTCCGGTTGTCAGAGCCAGTGCTCTCCTTCACTGTCGTGGACGCATATATCTCCCTTACCAGAAGGAGCAAATCCCCTGAATTTTTCAAGAAGTGCTATCGATTCACGTATCTCAGCGATGTATCTCTCCTTGAGCAGTGTCGCCATCTTCATGGCATCCTCATCACTGATGGTGTTTCCCAGACCCTCGCATTCAGAGATCCTAAGGCGCCCATCAAGCAAATAAAAAGGATATGTTCTGCAAATATACGGTCTGCATTCGTATATTTTACACAAACCCTTATCCAGGAACGTGCAGTCCCTATTTTTCTTCAAGATCCATTCAAAAGTATGGATATTCCCTGCATCATCCCTGTCTTCTGATGGTGTTGGGACGGCTATGTCCTCCCTTTTAAGTCCGGTCTTTTCAGATATACGCCTGATTTCGAATGGAAAGATGGATACAGTATTGTCGCCATAGTCCCCCATGCAGCACCTGCCGCACTGCTGGCATTTATATCCAATAGACATTATTTTATCAGCGATCTTTCTCTCATCTATTCTGACAGCTTCATTAAGAAATCTTTTCAATCGAGTGGTTTTTGTTTTCATTGTAAATAAGTTTAACTATAATTCAGACCTCTAATAATAACACTTTGAAAAGTGTTATGAGTAAACAACCCCGCTTCCTCCCTGTGACAATGAAAGAAGCGGAAGCTCTCGGAATAAACCAGTTCGACGTGATCCTGATAACCGGCGATGCCTATGTTGACCATCCTTCGTTCGGCGCCGCAGTGATAGGAAGGGTGCTGTGGGATGCAGGTTACAGCGTCGGTATAATTGCGCAGCCTGACTGGAAAAGCGTTGCTGATCTCAAGAAGCTTGGAAAGCCGCGCCTGTTCTTTGGCGTCACTTCAGGGAACGTGGATTCCCTGGTAAATAATTATACTGCGAATCTGAAAATAAGAAGTGACGATGTCTATTCACCCGGAGGAAAAGGAGGGCTTCGACCGAACAGGGCGGCTATAGTATATTCTGATAAAATTCATTCGGTTTTTCCCGATACACCCATCGTTCTCGGCGGCATCGAGGCAAGCCTGCGGCGCTTTGCTCATTATGATTACAGGTCAGACTCCGTGCGCCGCTCCATACTTGCGGATGCACCAGCGGATATGCTGGTGTTCGGGATGGGAGAAAGTCAGGTTGTCAAGATCGCATCACGCCTCTCAAAAGGCGAGAACATAAGAGATATTACAGATATCGCTGGCACTGTCATCAAGACTGAAATAAGTAAATGGCGCTTGATGGGACATGTTGGTTATGTAGAGCTTCCGTCCTTCACCGATGTCTCACAGGATAAAATACTCTATGCAAAAGCTTTCAACCTTCATTATCAGGAACAGGACCCCGTGAGGGGAAGACCTGTGGCGCAGGTGCATCCAAAGACCGTCATTATCCAGAATAAACCTGCCATGCCTTTCTGCGCGGAGGAACTGGATCATGTTTATGAATTGCCTTATGCCAGGATGGCTCATCCATCTTATAATAAACCCATACCAGCGCTCGCTCCCGTGAAATTCTCTATAGTAAGCCACCGCGGATGCTTTGCATCCTGCTCTTTCTGCGCCCTGACGCATCACCAGGGCAGGATAATACAGAGCAGGAGCATTGGATCAATGGTGAGGGAAGTGCAAAGGATGGCGAAAATGCAGGATTTTAAGGGCATCGTACAGGACGTGGGCGGACCGACTGCGAATATGTATTCGATGCACTGCGACCTGTGGGACAGAAGGGGCGCATGCGCAGACAAGATATGTACCCATCCTTTATGCAAAAACCTTGATACATCCCATCAGAAGCAGGTCCAACTCCTGCGGCGCTTGCGCGAGATACCGGGTGTAAATAAAGTGTTCATAGGCTCTGGGATACGTTATGACCTTGTGCTGGCAGATCCGTCAGGTTACCTTTCTGAACTGTGCGAGTTTCATGTCAGCGGGCAGCTCAAGGTTGCGCCTGAACACATATCCGGTCTGGTAACAGATATGATGCATAAGCCCTCGAGGGTTGTGTTCGATGAATTCAGAAAGAAATTCGCCTCTGAAAACAGGAGGCTTGGAAAAGAACAATACCTTATTCCATATTTCATGTCAGGGCATCCGGGCTGCACCATAGAGGACATGGTTGAGCTTGCTGAGTACATACGCGACAACAACCTTTACACAGAGCAGGTACAGGACTTCACACCCACGCCGATGACAGCCTCAACGTGCATGTATTATACAGGCATTGATCCTTTCACTATGAAAGAGGTGCATGTTGCGAAAGGGCGAGAGAAGAGGATACAACGGGCGTTGTTGAGGTATAAGGATGATAGGAATTACGGGCTGGTGCATGAGGGGCTGAAAATGGTTGGGAGGGAAGAGTTGATCGGCATCGGGAGGAAATGTTTGATAAAGTTCGCAAATCATTAAATATCTCGCTGTTCATTGTAATGCCTGTTTTATGTCATCAATAAAAGAAATTATACTCACCAACAGCGAGAAAAAAGTCCTGCTAACCCTCTCCAAAAAATCAAAATTCACTCCAGAAGAGCTTGCCTCTACTTCATCCCTCCCCATTGAAGCCGCCATGCAGTCCGCTTTCCTTCTCGCGGAAAAAGGGCTGTGCGAGATAAAAGAGACCATCACAGCCATCTACTCACTCACAAAAGAGGGCGAAACTTACGCACATATCTCACTTCCCGAGCGCCAGATAATCAACTCGCTAGCAGCCCCCATATCTTTTGACGAACTGAAAAAGAGATTCTCCCCCCCGATGGTCGGCATTGCCCTGGGATGGCTTCGAAAGAAGAACTGGGCAAGGATCGAAGGGGATAAAATAATACCAACAGGAAAAGCTGAGCCCGGTGAAGACGAGAATATCCTGGCAAAACTCAGGATAGGTCCACTTTCAGAGCCTGGAGATGCGGTCAGGGACTTAATAAAAAGGAACCTTGTGGAAAAGACAGAGAAAAAGACACGAATCATCACGATCACAGATTCTGGAAATGCCCTTGAAGCGTCAGGATTGAAGATAGAAGAAGAGGTCGCCCAGCTCACCCCCACCATTATCACAAGCGGCTCATGGAAAACAGCACGAATACGCCCCTATAACATCCATACCCCTGTAAAACCCGTTTATGGCGCAAAAATTCACCCCTATCAGCGCCTCATAAACGAGATGCGCCAGATATTCCTTGAGATGGGATTCACCGAGATAAAAGGCGATATCGTACAGAGTTCGTTCTGGAATTTCGATGCGCTCTTCCAGCCGCAGGACCACCCTGCGAGGGAGATGCAGGATACCTTCCACCTTGCCACAGAGTGCGACTTGCCCGAAGAATACATCGCACCTGTAAAGGAGATGCATGAAAAGGGAGGTGGCATATCCAGGGGCTGGGGGGGCAGGTGGAGCGAGGATGTGGCACGAAAGCAGGTACTTCGGACGCACACCACGGCGGTCACGATAAAGTATCTTGCAGACCATCCCGACCCGCCAGTGAAAGCCTTTTGCATCGACCGCGCATACCGCCGGGAGGCTATAGACCCCACGCATACGCCGGAGTTCGAGCAGCTTGAGGGCGTCGTGATGGACAAAGGTGTCAGTTTCAAGAACCTTCTGGGCTGCCTGACAGAGTTCTATCACAGGATGGGCTTTGAAGAAGTCCGTTTCAGACCGGGGTATTTCCCATACACAGAGCCAAGCGTTGAACCTGAGGTCTATATAGAGAGCAGAGGCAAGTGGGTTGAACTTGGCGGTGCAGGGATCTTCAGGAAAGAAGTTACGCTGCCGCTTGGCATCAAGTACCCCGTTCTTGCATGGGGGCTTGGCGTTAGCAGGGTTGCAATGCTCAGGCTCGGGTTAAAAGATCTGAGGGTACTGTATCAGAGCGATATTGACTGGCTTAGAAAGAGTACTGTTCTGTAAATGTGACCATTATCCTGTCATTCATTTATATCTTCAAATGAGGTTGTTATGTGCCTTGAAAACATTGAAAGCCACATTGAGTACTTTCCACATGACAGCAATCCGCTGTTGGGAAATGAATCTTTATTAATATAGCTCGAATCCTGTCCCAGTTCTGCTGTAT
>JAJRAP010000275.1 GCA_028679855.1 Candidatus Methanoperedens sp. | reverse complement strand
TTCTTGAAAGAAGATCTGAAAAAATTGAAAACAAAAACAAAATAGAATTTTCATTTGTCTCTGATGTAAAAAGCAATTCAATGATTTTTTCAGACCTTAAACAGATAAATCAAAGTATATTTTCTCAAATTCCTGATAAGATGATTATATCTTCAATGGATAGTGGAATTGAAAATATTACAACGAAAATAAAGAACATGAGCGTTCAATTAGGGGAGTTGTGTAATATTAATGAAGGTGTTCACACCGGTAACCTAAGAGACAAGTTATTGGTAGAAACTAAAGTCGATGATAAATCTTATCCAGCCTATACTGGTGAAAATTTTGGTAGATATGAATCTCTATGGGGAGGTAAATTCATAAGATATGATTGGTCAATAATCAAAAATGAGCCTAATGGATATGGCTCTCTTCGTGAAGAAAAAATATTCACCGCGCCGGAAAAAATAATTTGTAGGGAGATTCATACCAGAATTAGTTGCACTTACGATAATGAGCAAAAATATTTTTTAAATCATCTCTATTCAATAACTCCTAAAATACGTTTTCAAGAGGGACTTTTATACATCACGTCTCTACTCAATTCAAAGACGTTGAGCTTTTTCTTTGATTCTATGTTTATGCATGCACATATTTCCGGTGGTTATAGGCAATATAAGGCATTTTATCTTGATCGGCTGCCCATCCGCCGCATCTCCTTCACCACGCCTCCCGACCGCCGCGCCGCCCTTGCGGAGCAGGCGAAGGCGCTGTACTCTGAGTTTGTGGGCGCGCCGGACAGGAGTGACCCCGCATTTAAATGCGAGGATTCGCTGCTGGACTTCGTGGATGAGCGCCTCTCCGCTGCGCCTGAAGAGAGCGATGTGGTGCATGACCTGCTCGCGCATCTTGCCGAGCGCATGATAGAGATGAACAAAGAGAAAAATACGGAGATAAAAGGATTCCTGCGCTGGCTTGAAGGAGAGATAGGCGCGCCTGTGGAGGAACTGACGAACAAGACCGCGCTCAAGGAGTACTACGATTACAAATATGATTTTGAGACGTTTGTAAAGGTGCTTGCGAAGAATAAGAAAAAGCTAAAAGAGGGCTACGACCCTACGAGGCGAGAGCCGAAGGATAAACTTGAGAAGGAGTATAACGCCTCCCTGAATAAGCTGACACCGCTTCTGAAGAGGATCGAGGCGACTGATGGGCTTATCGACCTGATAGTTTATAAGCTGTACGGGCTGACTGAGGATGAGATAAGAATAGTTGAGGAAAGTATTTCAGGCAATAAAGATTTAAATACTAAAGAAGATTCAAAATTATAGAGTAAAAATATAAAAAGGAGAGCAATATGAACACTGCAGCTGAAACAGAGAATGCAACTGATATTTTTATTGAGACCCTGAGAAGAGTGGATGGTGAAATAGAATCCGCAATAGAGACGCTTGAGATCTTAAGCGATAGTGAGACCCTCAAGGCAATAGAAGAGGGATTGCAGGATATCAAAGCAGGTAAAGTCATCTGGTTCGAGGATTTCCTGAAAAAACATGGGTATGAAATATAACATTCTTCTATCGCATAAATTCGATAGAGATTTCTCCCGGCTTGAAAGGACATTGCAGGATAGAGTTGTTGATGGTCTCAGGGAATTAAAAGAGAATCCACATGCAGGGAAGCAGTTGAAGGGAAAGCTCAAAGATTTATGGTCATGGCGGATAGGAAAATATCGAATATTATATCAAATACAGGATGATAAACTGATGGTTTTTGTTATATCTGTGCACCACAGAAAACATGTATATGAATAATGCCTTCCACATCTCCTTCACCACGCCTCCCGACCGCCGCGCCGCCCTTGCGGAGCAGGCGAAGGCGCTGTACTCTGCTTTTTTGGGCGTGCCTGACAGTAAGGATTTAGACAGGATTAACAGGATGGACAGGATAAACACGGCTGCAAATCCTGTAAATCCTGTTCATCCTGTCCAGACGGTCGCTTCTATTAGCGCGGCGCCAGACAGTCTAAAAATCCTTGATTTCATTGGCGCGCGCCTCTCGGCTGCGCCTGAGGAGAGCGATGTAGTCCATGACCTGCTCGCGTATCTTGCGGAGCGGATGATCGAGATGAACAGGGAGAAGAACAATGAGATAAAGGGCTTCCTGCGCTGGCTTGAGGGAGAGATAGGCGCGCTTGCGAAGAATAAGAAAAAGCTGAAGGAAGGTTACGACCCAACAAGACGCGAGCCGAAAGAGAAGTTACAGGCTGAGTTCAATGCTTCCGTTGGGAAGCTGGCGCCGCTGTTGAAGAGAATAGATAAAGATCGTGGATGAGAGTATTTCAGGAGGACAAGATGCAAAAGAAACAGAAATCGCCGGATAAAGACTGGAAAACTTTTTCGAACTGGGAAAGAACGTATAAAAGCAAGAATCTTAAGGATCTTACTATTGATTCCGCCTTTGCAATTTTTTCTGAACTATGGGATTTACAAAATAAAATATCCGACGAAGAAATTGAAAAATTCAGGAAAAGAAAAATCGAAGGGCTTGTGACACTTCGAAAATCTTTCAATTTAATCCAGGAAAGGTTGCATGCATGAATAAATTAGAAGATGCATTAAAAGATATACAAAACTTCTTAGAAGCCCGAGGCGTACCATACATGATTATAGGCGGAATAGGGAATCTTGTATGGGGTGAACCGCGAATGACTGTGGATATTGATATCACTGTACACATTTCTGATGCAAATGAAAGAGATTTTATCAAAGAAGCGGGGTCAAAATTCAAAGTATTGGTTGGTAATCCCGATGAGTTTGTCAAAAAAACCAGGGTGCTACCAATCGAGATAACAGAAAATGTAAGAGGAGATATAATCTTTTCCGGACTTGAGTATGAAAAAATGGCGATATAGCGAGCCGATGAGGAAGAGATATCGAAAAATATGAAGGTCAGGGTATGCACAGCCGAGGATCTGATCATCTACAAAGCGATCTCAGAGCGGGAAAAAGATTGGCAGGATATTGAAGGTATTCTTTTAAGAAGAGGCGCTCTGCTTGATAAAAAATATCTCATCAACTGGCTCTCGCAATTCGCTTCTGCACTTGATAAGCCCGGCATTCAAAAGCGTTTTGAGGGGTTGTGGAAAGAGATAGTCGAAGCGGAAGGCTCTAAAAAATGAAGATCTTGATAGAGTATCACTTTCACACCGCTCTCCAAATCCTTTTTGACTTAACTGACCTCTTCGCCCTGCAAGAAATACTCAATGAAGAGGGATGATTATGGATTCAAAAGATGCACTTGTTGTCTTCGAGGGAAGTAGAATAAGAAGAATTTGGCATGAAGATCAGTGGTATTTTTCGGTAGTTGATGTTGTACAGACATTAACAGATAGTCCAACGCCAAGGCAATATTGGGGCAAAATCAAAGTTAGAGAATTTCAACAACTTGAGTTGTCCCCAATTTGGGTACAACTGAAACTGCCATCTGCAGATGGTAAGAGTTACAAAACTGACTGCGCCAATACTGAATCCATGAGGGAGTTCCTTGAATGGGTCAACTCGGGCGAGGCAAAAAAACTTGACCCTGTCATGGTAGCAGGCATATCCCATTACGAGTTCGTAAGGATCCATACGTTCGTGGACGGCAACGGCAGGAATTCATATTACAAGGCTCTTGATTCCTTCTTCATGCGTCAGGGACTGATGAAATGAAAAAGATAGGAATAGCGGTGACAGACCCTGAAGACTGGACTGGGGTAGCACTCTGTGATTCAGTTACTCATTCTGGCATGCAGCCAGTAAAATTCAGCTTCAGCAATGCGACTTCTGATATCCCGTCAGGAAAAATATATGCTGGCAAGCTCGAGCTTACATCCCTTGATGCGATCATCGTAAGGGATATGGGACCGGCAGCACAGAACGGCGCAGCGTTGAGGTTCGAAATCCTGTGCCGGTTGAGGGACTCTGGTGTGGCGGTCATCAATTCCCCTGAGGCGATAGCGCGGGCAGCGAACAAGTATGTATCAAGCTGCCTGTTCCAGAAAAATGGCATCCCCACGCCCAGGACAGTGGTAACTGGCGATGTGGAGGCGGCGTTTCAGGCACTGTCTTCATTCGGGCGCGCAGTGGTTAAGCCGGTTTTCGGTTATAAGGGTATAGGAGTTGAATGCGTGAAGTATGATGCAGGGGGGGAGTCGAAGCTCAGGATGCTTCTTGAAAAAAACGGCATGCTCTACATGCAGGAGTTCATCCGCAATCCAGGAAGGGACATCAGGGTGTTCGTGGTGGATGGGGAAGTTAAAGGCTCTATATACAGGATAGCACCGGCAGGAAGCTGGATAAACAACCTGAGCCAGGGTGGAAGGGCGCAGGTTTGTGCGCTGACCCGGGAGCAGGAAAAGATCGCCCTGAAAGCTGCAAAGGTCACGGGCACTGTGTATGCGGGCGTTGATATCATCGAGGGGAACAGGGATTATGTTCTTGAGATAAACGGGACGCCTTCAGGTAAGGGAATATTCGAAGCGTGCGGGGTGGATGTGACGGCTGGAATTGTGGAGTATGTGTTCAATCTGGTGTAGATGGCTAAATCATTTCAGTTTCTCCAGCCGCTCCATGATCCCACCATAAAATCCGCGCCACTCCTCAAACTCGCACCCCGAGTTCCAAGGCATACCAGCCCTGAAATCCCTCACAAGGTCGAAATATTCCTGCGGGAACCAGGGAGCCTTGAAATCGAACTGGTCAAAGTCGCCCCAGTCAGCAAGCGTGTCAAGAGGTTTTAAGCCGCATTTTATCGCCGTGTCATAGAGGGGAGTATTTGGATACGGCGTGAAGAACGAGAGCAGTATATCAAGATGTTCAAGCCGTTCCCCATAAGCGCAGATGAGCTCATTTATTTCCTTGAAGTTGCTTGTGACCTCTTTCTTTACGTCCATCCCCGGTATTCCGAACATGAACGAACCGCGGATATAGATGTTGTGCTTCAAGCATTTCTGTGTGCACGTCCTTATCTGGCTTACCTTTGCGTCCTTGTTCATGGCGTCAAGTCCTTCCTGAAGCCCGCTCTCAAAACCGAAAAAGACCTCGCATATGCCCGCCCTGCGGCAGAGCGAAATTATGCTGTCATCGATGCGGGAAAAATGCTCCATCCTGGCATTGACGCTTGTAAGCCTGATGCCAATATCTTTCTCGATCAAAAGCTCACACAGCGCCTTCACTCTCTTCACGTTCAGGAAGAAATCGCTGTCCCTAATCATGAGGGTGTCGATGTTGTATGTTTTTGCAAGGTTTTCAAGTTCCATGACGGCTGTTTCAGGCAGAAGTCCTGACCAGCGCCTGCCGCAGAAAACGGGTTCAGAGCAGAAACTGCATCCTGAGGCGCAGCCCTGGCTTAAGTAATAATCAAGGCATCGTGTGCCGAACTTGTAGCCTTTGACATGGCGCTCCACGTCGATCATGTCATAGGGCACTGCGGGAAATTCATTGATGTCCGAGAATTTCCTGTCCGGGTTATGTATGATGCGGCTGCCTTCTTTATAAGATACGCCCTGGATACCGGCAAGAGAACCATTTTCGCCAAGCCTTTCAACGACTTCCCTGAATGTCAGTTCGCCCTGTCCCCTGATGACTATGTCAATGAACTGACTCCCGAGGGTCTGTGCAGGCTCTGAAGAAGGGTGGTATCCTCCCCATATGACAGGCAGACCGGGATGTTTTTCTTTGACCGCCCTGCACACATCGATCCCGTCACGGATCTGGTAGCAGGTCATGCTGCTGACAGCAAGGCACAGGGCATTATCTGATGCATCAAGAACACTTTCCCTGTAATCAGTATCCACCACTGCATTGATTATCCTGACATCGAACCTGTCCCTGACCATCCTCGCAAGTGCAAGGAGCGACAGGGGGACGTTCACAAGAGGAACCTGAAGGGAGGTGGTTTTTTTATTAGGCTGTGCGACAGGATGTTTTACCGGCATCGGGTTGAACATTATGATGGTTCTTTTTTCTTTCTGGCTCATCCGCCATCATGGACATCATCATCCTATTTTAGCTTTGTTAACAGAGAAATCTTAAATTGTTCAAAAGCCTTTAACGCGGTAATGAAACAGGAAATGTCAAGTGTGGATGTGGCTGCGCTCGTAAGGGAACTCCATCCCCGGCTTCTCGATGCAAAGATCATGAAGATCTACCAGCACTCACCTGATGAAATAAGGATAAGTCTCCATATCTTCAAAGAAGGCAGGACGAATCTGGTCATCGAGGCAGGGAGGCGCATGCACCTGACCGCGCACCCTGAGGAAGCCCAAAAATTCCCTCAATCTTTCCCCATGCTGCTTCGCAAACACTTAAGCGGAGGAAGGATTACAGACATCTTGCAGTATGATTTTGACCGCATAATCGAGCTATCCATCCAGCGGGGGGAAGACACAACAATACTGCTCATTGAGCTTTTTTCACGGGGTAACATTATTTTGCTGGATTCCGAAAAAAAGATCATCCTGCCATTAAAGTCCATCAGCTTCAGGGACCGAAAGGTTATACGGGGCGAGGTGTATGAGCTTCCGCAAGGGCAGTTAAGCCCAGTCGCAGCCACTCCTGACGAATTGAAAGAGATGTTCTCCCGCTCAGATAATGACATTGTCAGGACAGTGGCGACTCGCATGAACATGGGTGGACAGTATGCAGAAGAAGTCTGCACTCGTGCAGGGATCAATAAAAATATGCCAGCAAAACAATTGACTGATGTATCTGATATGCACAAAGCAATGCAGGAGGTGTTCAGACCACTGGGTGCTGAACTGAAACCACATATCGTATTAAAGGATGGAAAACCTGTTGATGTCCTTCCTTTTGAGCTTTCCCATTATGAGAAAAACGAAAAGAAATATCCTGGCACATTCAACGATGCGCTGGATGAATATTTCAGTGCAGGGGCTGAAAAAAAACGCGAGCAGATAAAAGAAATAAAGGATACAAAAAATAAAAAGACCGGGCTATATGAGTACCGCCTGCAGAAGCAGATCCAGGCGCTTGAGAAATTCAGGGATGATGAGGGAAAGCTGGTTAGCAGGGGCGAACTGATTTACTCCCATTATCAGACCGTTGATGGCATCCTGAACGCGATTAAAGCCGCAAGGGAAAAGGGCTATTCATGGGACGATATCAAGAACATTTTAAAAAGATCGGATGTCCCTGAAGCCAGAGTTATCAAATCCGTTAATGCGAGTAAAGGAGCTATTACGATCACGCTTGATAACGAAGAAATTGAACTGGACGCCATGCTTTCAGTAACGCAAAATTCTCAGATGTATTACGACAGATCCAAAAAATTGTCTTCAAAGATAAAGGGCGCACTTGAGGCGATCGAGGCTACAAAAAAGCTCACCGGGAAAGAAGATGTTCCGAAAAAGACCAGGCAGAAGTTCCCGGTTCACAAACAGAAATGGTACGAGCAGTTCAGGTGGTTTGTCTCCTCTGACGGCTTCCTCGTCATCGGCGGCAGGGATGCCCAGAGTAATGAGGATATCGTGAAAAAATACCTTGAGAAGAGGGACATCTTCTTCCATGCCCACGTATCTGGTTCACCTGCCGTAGTCGTCAAGACTGAAGGTAAAGAGGTTCCAGAAACCACTCTTATGGAAGCGGCGCAGTTCACTGTCTCTTATTCGGTTATCTGGAAATCAGGACAGGCAAGCGGGGATGCCTACTGGGTGCTTCCTGAGCAAGTTTCAAAGACCCCTGAGTCGGGGGAATATGTGGCAAAAGGCGCTTTTGTGATACGCGGGCAGCGCAACTATTACAAGGACGTCTTGCTGGGCGCGGCGCTGGGTCTTATTCTTAACGAGGAGAAGAGGCTGATAGGAGGACCTGTGAGCGCGGTGAGTAAGATTGCGCAGTTCGTTATGGAATTAGAGCCGGGAGAGTTTGAGCAAAACGACCTCTCAAAGAAGATATACAGGATGCTGACTGATAAATTCGAGGATAAGAGGCTCATCAAGGAGATAGCTTCTCCTGATAAGATAGCGATGTTCATGCCACCGGGGAGGTCGAGGGTAAAAGACTGATACTGATCAATGGGTCCTATGTATTGCATCCCTTGATTCCATTCTGTGTCCCTGCCTGAGATTTTTCCGTCTCCACATCGTACTCATCGAATATCTCCCCGACAAGTTCCTCAAGGATATCCTCGATAGACACAAGCCCCATTACCTTCATGTTGTTATCCACCACTATTGAGATAGCCATATTCTTCTGCTGCAGCTCCTTCATTACCGATGATATCTCCTGCCCTGCTTTCACGATAAGGAGAGGGCGCAGGATTTCATGCACCTTTATCCTCCCAAGCTCGTAATCTCTGAACTTCAGGAAATCCTTTGCATATATCATACCGATGATATTGTCAAAATCCTTCTTGTAAACCGGTATTCTGGAATGACCGGATTCATTGATCAGCTTAAGTGCTATCTCAAGCGTTTCGGATTCTTCAATACTGGTAATATTCTCTCTTCGCGTCATCACACCGTGCGCTTTCTCATCCGTGAAATCAAAAACATTACTGATTATCTCCCTCTCGTGTTTTTCGATGGTGCCCTCTTTTTCTCCCACCTTCAGCATCATGTTGATCAATTCCTCAGTGATAAAGGGATGCTTTACGCGTTCTTTTCCTCCCAAAAGCAGGATCATGGAATTTACGATGGTGGTAAGGAACCAGACAATAGGTCTAAAGATATTTATTACGATCATTATGGGATTCGCTACCAGCATCGCGATATTTTCCGCGTTCCTTGATGCAATCGTCTTCGGGAGTACCTCCCCGAATACAAGGATGAACAGGGTCATCACACCTGTCGCGATTGCGAGGCCGGAATCTCCAAAATAACGTAAAGCAGTATCAGTAGCCAGTACAGAGGCGCTTATGTTCACGATGTTGTTCCCTACCAGAATGGCAGTGAGGAAACGCTCCGGGTTCTCATGCAATCTAACGACTTTTTTTGCGTTGTTGTTCCCTGATTCTGCAAGGTGCCTTATCCGAATTTTGCCCACAGAAAGAAGCGCAGCCTCAGAGAGTGAGAAAAATGCCGAAAATACTATCAGTACCAGTATTATAATTATTTCAAACGTTATCCATGAATCCATCAGATAATCAACCATATATATCATGTCGGCTTAAAAATTTAACTGCAAACGAAAATATAAACGTGAATATAAACATTTAACCACTGAAATGATAATTCTCGCAGAATTCGAGTTCGACTTTGGAAGTAACAGCAGGATAATCTATGAGTCATTGCTTCCTGAACTGGAGGAAGAGTACCAGCGCACAAGATCTGCTCTCAGACTGGATAATGATATACTTTTTTTAAACGTGGAAGCCAGCGACATCGTATCGATGAGAGCCGCCCTGAACGGGTGGCTGCGTCTGATCAAAATTTCCTGCGAAATGAGCTCGATGCACAAGTTATAAATCAGGGCTTGGCAATACTACACGCAGATTCAGGTGAATATAAATGAGTTCAGATTTACCCCCACAGATTAAAAACCAGCTTGCGCAGTTGCAGCAGATCCAGCAGCAGGCGCAGGCGATCGCAGTTCAGAAAAACCAGGTCGAAATAACATTGAAAGAGACAGACCTTGCTCTTGAGGAGCTTGAAAAACTCGATGCTGATGCAGTAGTCTACAGGGCTATCGGGGATATATTGATAAGAACAGAACGTGATAAGACAAAAGAATCCCTAAAGGAAAAAAAGGATACGCTTGACCTGCGAATGCAGACACTCGCACGCCAGGAAGAGCGAGCTCAGAAACGGTTCCAGCAGCTCCAGGAGCAGCTCAAGCAGGCTATCGGTACACCTTCTGCGCAATAGTCATGGAGATTGACGAAGCAGAATTCTATAATCAACTGCTGGATTACCACAATATCCTTTATTTATGCCACAGGAACGCAGACCCTGATGCGCTTGGAAGCGCTTTCGCTCTGAAAGAAGCCATAGGGGGCACCATAGGCGTCATCGACGGCTGCGACAGGGTGGCGTCTGTACTGGCAAAACAGTTGAATATCGAATTTGTAACAGATCCGGCACCGGATTATGATCTTGTTGTTGTAGTTGATACTTCCACGCTCGCACAGTTGAACGGGTTTCAACTGAAGAATTATGCAGTTATAGACCATCATGCTACGACTTCACTGAATGAAAACGCGGCATTCTCGCTTCACAGGAACAAAAGATCAACAGCCGAGATAGTTCTTGAAGTACTGAACATAATGGGGGCGCCCGTTATGAGGCGCGTTGCATTTGCCCTGATAGCAGGCATTATCACAGATACCGGGAATTTCAAGCATGCCTCGTCTGATTCGTTCAAGGCGGTGGCAGAACTTATCGAACTTAGCGGCATCGAATACAGCGAGGTGATGGACGCCCTTTCAACACTCCCGCAGGACATCTCGATGCGTATCGCTTTCCTGAAAGCTGCCCAGCGTTCGGTGATAGAAAGAGTGGATGACTGGGTGATCGTAACCTCACAGGTAAGCTCGTTCGGAGGGGCTGCAGCTTCTAATCTTATTTCAATAGGCGCTGACGTGGCTTTTGTGACATCAAAAGATGGTGACCAGGTCAAGATGAGCGCCCGTGCCAGGAAATGCGCCATCAACGCAGGTGTCAATCTCGCAAAACTGATGGAAGAAATAAGTGTTAAGTATAATGGAACTGGTGGGGGGCATGAGGGAGCGGCAGGGATGGATGTATCCGGGGATGCGGATGTTATACTTTCAAAATGCGTGGAGTATGCGAAGAATTCGCTTAAGATCGGGATGGATAAGATATCACGGTGAATAGAGACAGGATAACAGGTTTATTCCTTTTATAGAAATATTCTCATCCTTTATCCAACCCGGATCAATATATGCAGCCGCCATCTCGCAGTTTAGCTTTTTGACCTGCTCTAAGACAGTCATACCCAGTCCTGCATTCTTAAATTCCGTATCCCTGTATTTGAAGAGCCACTCCACATAAGAAAGCCCCTGAGATACAGCAGAATCCA
>JAJRAP010000274.1 GCA_028679855.1 Candidatus Methanoperedens sp. | reverse complement strand
TCCTTGCAAAGGCAAGAACTGGCGCACCTCTCCTTTCTGCTCCAAAAAAGGGAAACGCTACGGCATAGTTTCCCTCTATCACTGCAGCATCTGCAATGGTCTGGGCTGCCATGACAGCTCCCTGCCCTCCCCTGCCGTGGAACCTCAGTTCGAACATAATATGCCTATTCGCAGGCACCGGGCAATAGAACCTCAGCACATTCCTGGCATATGAACCTTGGAAGACCCTTCTTCAATATCTTAACAGGAGTGGGATAACCTCCCTGCCATATAGCTAAATCCACTCTTTTTGCATGTTCCATGCACATGCCTTTCCCGCACATGATACATATGGCTACTGCTTCTTCTGTTACTCCCTTTAACGCGCATTCATAGCATTTTAACATAGCGATCACCAGTTCTCCTTAAGAGCCTTATGACATGGCTGGCATAGTATCCTTTTCAGTTTCTCAATATCCTTTTCAAGTCTGACTGGATAATCACCTTTCCAGATGGGTGTTTCTTCATATATCGCATGGTCCATGCACACACCCATTCCACAAACGATACATACAGCCACCGCATCCGTATCTTTTCCCATTTTCGCGCACATATAGCATTTCATATCATTCACTCTCCGTTTGATCTTCACCAAGCATGAGACCTTCACTTATCAAAAGGTCGCTTCTGACTGCATGGGTTTCTTCGGCATACTCACCCAGAACCTTACGGATCTCTTTTACGAGGTTGTTCAGTACATTCCGTGAGCAGGTCTCTCCTCTTGTTATTCCGCTTACGATCGCCACAACGGTGCCTTCTGTTTCAGGGACTTTTGTTTTTACGTATTTTGTCTTTATCCCGGCCTTTGCAAAATCCTCAAAATCTATAGGGTACTCACATGCAATTACAGCGGGAATGTTGACGTATTTAAGTATTCTCTTTGTTTTCAAAACGATATGAGAATTAACGTTACCCATGTGTATCAGCACAAGCTTGTGGCGGGCAATCTGTTCGATCTCTTTTGCAGTGATGCCGAACTTCGGTCCATAGCCTTTTGCGGTTGATGATGAGCCAAGTTCATCCATTGGAATACCGGCTCCTGCTTCAAACACAAGAACGCTCACCTGTATCCCTTCTCTCCTTAGCCCGTAGGTTATCTCGCATACAGGTTTTGTGATGTGCCGCCTCCCTGGAGTCATCGCTATCGCAATAACATCCGGCCTGGCGGCTTCTGAGATCGTCCCGCGCTGGGCTATGCCTCCACCTCGTCCAAGTCCCATGGCTTCTCTGCAGTCAACCAACTGTGTATCTCTTCCGAACATGTTTATTTTTTAATACTTAGTGTAGTCTCCCATATATCAGCATGACCTTCCTCATCCGAAAGTATCTCTTCGAGCATGAGCCTTGTAGTAGGGTCATTCTCTTCAATTGCCAGTTTGATATGTTCCTTATACTGCCTGATGGCTGAATTCTCTTTTGCCAGATCGTCCTGTATCATCTTCTTGAGGTCGCCGCCTTCAACTATAGGTTCGGGTTTCTTTGTGGGTATCCCGCCCAGGTAAACGATGCGCTCACCCAGCTTCTCTGCATGTCCCATCTCGTCCTTTGCAGTGGATTTGAATATCTCAAGAACTGCAGGGCTTTCCATTCCCTCCCCCTCATAGTGGTGTTTCATGTACTGAATTATGGCGCTCAACTCGCCTTCTCTGTCCTTGTTCAATGCGTCTATTATTTTATTACTCATATTGTCCTCCCTGAAATTATTGATAATCTTTGAAACTGAAAGTATATTAATTTATACATTTCATAGATAATAAATGGTTGGTTTTAATCCACAAAGAAGTATGAACCTGAATTAGCCAATCTTTTTACACGACCAAAATATTTATATTAAAGATCAGATTATCATATTACACAATTAGGGAGGTTAATAACATGAAAAGATCAATAAAAATAACTGCATTTCTTCTTGCAGTTGTAATACTGGCTGTGCCAGTTCTCGGACAGATGAGCAGTGGAATGATGGGCGGCGATATGATGCGCGGGAAAGCAAAAGATATGATGACCCGCGGCAGCGAGATGCGCAGCGCCCAGGGGATGATGGGGATGGGATTTATGCACAGTCAGGGCAGCAATTACGGCAAATTCGTGACTTTTTCTGTGGATAATACCACAGGCACTGTGACGAATTATGGTATCCTTGGCATCACTGTTTTTGATTCCATAAAAGTTGCAGGTTTCAATTTCAAAGACCTAAAAACAATGGGGGCGCTGACAAGAATTTCAGATAAAAATGATTCTGTTGTGATACAATTACATGATAATCCTGCTGCTGTGATAAACATCAGGACAAAAGCGGCTGCTACGATCACCTTTGACCTTGCCGACGGCGTAAAAGCTTCGAAAGAGGATAATATCGTAAATATAGAATATGGAAACCTGACAGCATTTATTGTTTCAACAAATACGACATCAATAAATATCGTTGATGGAAACGTCACGATCGAATCCAGCAGGGGAAATGCAGTTTTCAGGGCTGTGCCAGTGAACATGCCGATGGACGGTATGCATGAGAAATTCATGGGAGAGATGATGAAGAACAGGGCAGGCGCTGAGGTCTCGATCGGTCTATCAGATAAATATTCTATTGTCAATTATTCTGAGAATATGAACCTCATGATAAGATC
>JAJRAP010000022.1 GCA_028679855.1 Candidatus Methanoperedens sp. | reverse complement strand
TAATAGTCATAAACAAATGCGATCTTGTATCAAAGGAAACACTTGAAAGAACCAAGATACGCCTGTCAAAAATTGCGCCAACTGTCTTTATATCCAGTAAGAACAAGTTCGGAACAACGATGTTAAGACATAAGATCCTTGAGACCGCAGCCATAAAAGGGCGTGATATACTGGTCGGTTCAGTCGGTTATCCAAACACTGGTAAATCATCGGTGATCAATGCCGTGTCCGGGAGACACAGCGCCGGCACGTCCTCAATATCAGGTCACACAAAAGGAGAGCAACTTGTGAAGGCAGGTTCGCGGATCAGGTTCATAGATACGCCAGGGGTGATACCTTTTGACGAGAACGACGAGACCATACTTGGACTTCTTGCAGTGAAGGATGCGGCACACCTTAAAGACCCCGCTGGTGTGGCGATGAAAATAATTGAGAAATTTTGCGCGCAAAACAAGACTGCTCTGGAATCTTTTTATAATGTCAAAATAGAGGGACAGGATTCCTATGATGTGCTTGAGCTCATAGGCAGACAGAGCAACTACCTCCAGAAAAAGGGTGAGGTGGATGAAATGAGAACGGCTGTCAGGATAATCAATGACTGGCAAAAAGGGCTGCTTATGATCTAGATGGCTTATCCTGTAACTTTTTGAATAATAAAATGCATATTCATAATTAAAGACCTAACAGAACCAAAAATCAACAACATTGATGAATACTATTGAGTACTAATGAATGTCAAATTAGTAGATAACTTTATCTATAAACAAACAGTTAAATGAGTACTAATGAATGTCAAATTAGTAGATAAAGAGCGTGTGTAACCGTGAGACTTCCAGAAAAACCACCCGATGATGAGGAAACTCATAAGTTGTTAGGGCAAAACGATATTAATTCTATCGAAGAGCTTAGACCATATTTAAATATTGTTAATTCAAAATATCTGCATTGGGATGAGCTCCCAATGAGATTTAAGGACATTAAGCTTAATCTTAAACTGTTATGGAGTTATGCCAAGTTAGTTAGGGAATTTAATAATAGACCGATTAGACTAGATGGCTTAATATTACGTTATGTTCAAACTCCACAGATTGAAAAGGCACTTCATGGTTTAGATATGCGTGTTGGAGGTAAATTTGATTTAGAATCTCAGATGCCGTCAGTCGACTTAAAAAGAAAATATTTAGTCAATTCATTGATGGAAGAGGCAATAGCTTCTAGCCAATTGGAAGGTGCAGTTACAACAAGAGTAGTTGCGAAACAAATGTTGAGAGAAAATAGGAAGCCTCAGACCCACTCTGAACAAATGATTCTGAATAACTACATTACGATGATGTATATTAAAGAAAATACGCAACCAAACCAATCATTAACATTAGAACTTATTAAGGAAATCCATAAAAGAATAACTAAAAATACTCTTGAAAAAAAGGAGTACGAAGGAGCTTTTAGAACGGATAATGAGGTTAAAGTATTTTCAAGAGACGAAGGTCAGATTATTTATGAGCCACCTGACTACAGTAGCATTAATAAACTCCTAGAACAAGTTTGCGGTTTTGCTAATACTGAGCCCACTGAATTTTATCTACATCCTATTATTAAGGCAATAGTGCTTCATTATACAATAGGATATATACACCCATTCAATGATGGAAACGGAAGAACTGCAAGAGCTCTATTCTATTGGCATTTAATTTCTCAAAGATATAATTGGTTGGAGTATGTTGCGGTATCCACTGCGATAAAAAATGCACCAAGTAAATATACGCGGGCATATCTTTACTCCGAAACAGACAATAATGACATTACTTATTTTGTAAAATTCAACTTGCGACAACTCGATATTGCGCTAAAATCATTCGAAAAATACATTGAAAAAACAAGGTCAGAAAATAAGAATATCTTTGAAGCAATAAAAAATAATCCAACTCTAAACTTCCGCCAAGCAGACGTGATTATTACTCTGAGCAAAAATGATAGACCGATAACTGTAAATGAAATGCGAGAACGCTATGATATAACCTACCAGACCGCGAGAACAGACCTTTTGGGCTTAGCTAAATTAGGTTATCTACACAAGCACACAAGAGGGAAACAATTTATCTTTCTCTTAGATAAAGATAAATGTATGAGCACAATGAGTATTCTTGAAGTAAAGCCCCCAATCAACCCCCAAAGAGAAAAAGCTACGTCTCTTAGCACATGAAACACCCATCGTATGCAGTCACTATACCCCGTATTAAAGCAATATATTCAAGTTGTTCCTATATTAGTTCCATCAACGGACACAATAAATATAGTTATTTTATAAAAAAATATGCAAATGTTTTGATAGATGAGAAAATACTTGCCCGAATTGAATTATTAAGAAAACACTCCGATGCATATCGATCAATCCTGAAACATTTGAATGATCTTACAAATAATATGAGATCAATTCATTGATGGAACTTATCAAATAAATGGTTTCCCGCTATTTGATTTAGCCACAACAGAAATTGAAGCCTCTGATGATGAAATGCCAACAACATGGACTGATCTCTCCGACATTCTGAAGGAAGTTTCAACATATATCCGAAACTCAAATCCAACATGGTTTAAAGAACATCAGGAATTGTTTCAAAAAATTCATTTTTGGTAGCCAATGAAGAGAAAGAACTAAATAAATATGAAAAACTAATAGAAGTTTTCCACAGAGACATCTTGGCTAAAAAGCATAAATACCGAATAGAACTTGCTGATTTGCAGGGAATGAAATAAGAAATTGAAGATTTATATTAATATGTATCCCACAGCCTACACCCCATGTATAAAGCCAGAAACCCATAGGGTGCGGTTATAAGCCCTGTATGAGGGGAAATAGGATAACCCCATATAGTGAGATTGCCCTATGATTTCCCCGTTCTCCAATTCCCCAAGAATGGCGGTGGCGTTGGGACTGATCCGTGCGTATCCGTGTCATCCGTGCAATCTGTGTTCTATCTCACGGTTTTTCTATTAACCGATGACGAATGGAAGGGTTTTAAATTATCTTCTTCACAAGAGGTATCTCGTCGCACTCAGGGAACTTGGGGCACTTGATGCACATGCTCCATATCTTGTGAGGCAGCGTGCTCTTTTTCACCCTGGCAAAACCGTGCTTCTCAAAGAATTCAGGCACATAGGTAAGCGTGATGAGCTTGTTCAATCCAATAGTCCTTGCTTCTTCCTCGCACGCTTTCAGGATTCTTGAACCTATCCCCTGCCTTGCCAGTGCAGGCTCAACAGCAAGTGAGAGTATCTCCCCATAGTCCTCCCATGTGATATGGAGCGCACCGCACCCAGCCATTTTATCATCTTCAATGACCACAAAAAAATCCCGCAGGTTCTCGTACAGTTCGCTCAGCGACCTTGGAAGCATCATGCGCTTATCAGCATAACTGTTTATCAGCTTCCACATCTTTTCGACGTCTTTGATCGTGGCTTTTCTTAACAATTAATTTTCCTCATTTATTTTCGTTTTTTCAATTTTGCTGCAAGGGAGTCCACCTGTTCTACCGCTGTGCCTATATATTTTTCCGGGTCCATTATCCCTGTGATATCATCCTTGCTCAAATATTTTGAGACGGTTTCGTTGCCAAGCAGCGCGTCCTTCATGTGCTTTCCCGTCTCTCGCGCTGTCATGGCAGACTGCCGCACTATCTCATGCGCCTCCTGCCTTCCCACGCCTTTCTTGGTGAGTTCGATCATGACTGCCTCTCCCATGTTCAGACCGTTGAGCAGTCCCAGGTTTTTCCTGATATTTTCGGGGTAGAATCGAAGGTCCTGGATAATTGTTGTTGTAAGCCTTATCACATGGTCTGTCAGTACGCACGACTCAGGGAACACAACCCGCTCGCATGATGAATTGGTAAGGTCGCGTTCATCCCACAGCGTGTTATTGAGCAATTCCGGGTCCACCATCGCTCTCACGATCCGTGCAAGCCCGCATACCTGCTCTGATTTTATAGGGTTGCGCTTGTGCGGCATGGTGGATGAGCCCACCTGTTTCTTACCAAAACTCTCTTCCACCTCTGCTATCTCGCTTCTCGCAAGACTTCGTATCTCAACGCATATCTTGTCAAGCGT
Organism: Candidatus Methanoperedens sp.; assembly: GCA_028679855.1. Lineage (GTDB taxonomy): Archaea > Halobacteriota > Methanosarcinia > Methanosarcinales > Methanoperedenaceae > Methanoperedens. The sequence continues at coordinate 127 of JAJRAP010000022.1, read as the reverse complement.
TGTGACCGTATTCGCCATCCACATCACGAATTCGGCATGCCTGTCCCTCTGGATAATCTGGTTCGATACGTCGGCAGGCTCAATGCCAAGCGTTTCCATGGTCTTTTTCTGTATCTCGATGCCCTTT
>JAJRAP010000273.1 GCA_028679855.1 Candidatus Methanoperedens sp. | reverse complement strand
GGAACTCCGAATTTCCATCTGATATCACCCTTAAGAAGTTCTCCTTTCCAGTCACTGTCGTTAAAAGGTGGATTGGCGATCACAAAATCCGATTTCAGCTACTTATGGGCATCATTCAGGAAACTCCCTTCGTTATTCCACTTGACATTTGCATCAATACCCCGGATGGAAAGATTCATCTTGCACTGGCGCCAGTTGGTCTGGTTCGATTCCTGTCCATAAACAGCGATATCCCCAATTCTTCCTTCGTGGGCTTTTACGAATTTCTCACTCTGTACGAACATGCCGCCTGAGCCGCAGCATGGGTCATAGATACGACCTTTGTACGGCTCAAGCATCTCGACCAGGGTTTTGACTATTGATCTGGGTGTATAGAATTGCCCGCCTTTCTTGCCTTCTGCATCTGCGAACTGCCCTAAAAAGTATTCATAGACCCGCCCCAGGATGTCTTTGGATCTGCTTTCATAATCCCCAAGACCAATAGTGCCAATAAGGTCTATCAGCTCCCCCAGCCTTTGCTTATCAAGAGCAGGCCGCGCATAATTCATGGAAGAAAGAACACCTTTCAGGGAAGGATTGTCTCTTTCGACTACATCCATAGCTTCGTCAATAATTTTTCTTCAAAAGCATCCGAAATATACTTCAGGAATATCAATCCAAGGAAGACATGCTTGTATTCGGCAGCATCCATGTTATTCCTGAGTTTATCAGCCGTCTGCCAGAGTTTTTCTTCAAAACCCAGATTTACTCCATTGCCGTTAGGTTTGTTTTTTGCCATCTCACATCTAAAGTTTATTGAAAAATTTTTGCTAACTGGAGATGCTCTATAGCCTCGTTATTACTTTCACATCGCTCCCCTCATTATTATCTCATAAGACTCCCCTGTAATCCCTGTGCACTTCTCAAGCTTCGGAATAACCATCAACTCAAATGCCATCGTCAAAACAATTACTCAGCATGGCACTCCAGTATTTCATACATCAGAGATGCACCTCAAACCATTCCTGTGTCGTGAGAGCGTGTGTAATCTGACGGACATAATCGCGGTCTATAAGCGATCTGAGAGATTCTACATCGTTGGGATCGAGATCAAGGAATGGGATAAACGTGTCCATCAAAAAATAGCCATAGAATATCTGGAGACATACAGGCATACCTGCGAATATTTCTATCCTGATGTTGAACTCAGGGCGTCATCACGACCTTTCCCGACTCACCCGATTTCATTGCCTGAAACCCCTTCTCGAACTCCTTCAGCTTTATCCTGTGCGTTATCACAGGAGATGGGTCGAATTTCCCGGATGAAATAAGCCTGGATGTTGTTATCCAGGTATCCCAGACTTTTCTTCCATATACTCCACGTACCGAGATATCCTTCATCACAAGATCTTTGGATATGTCGATACTTACATCTTTTGTCGGCAATCCCAGTATAGAAGCACGACCCGTTGGTCGCAATGATTTGAGACCCTGATTTAGGGCGTATCCACTTCCTGACATCTCAAGGAAAACATCGGCTCCTTTTCCGCCAGTTAGAGCAAGTATCTCTTTCACGGGGTCTTTCTCATGCCTGTTAATAATAACATCCGCGCCCATCTTTTGTGCAATGTCAAGATGCAGACCTGAGCCCGCGACCGATATAATACAGGTCGCACCTGCTGCCCGTAAAATCCCGATTGCAAAGAGAGCCGTTGGACCGCCGCCAAAGACCACCACGGTCTTTGCGGTCACATCATTGCTGAAAACCGTGTACACACTGTTCCCGATAGATTCTTGAAGCGTGGCTATCTCAAATGGCATATCGGGAGTATTTTTCCAGACATTTGTTTCCGGGATGACCGCATACTCGGCAAAGAATCCATCCACATCAACTCCGAAGAACTTTAGATTTTCACAGATATGCATATTTCCCATCCTGCACTGCATGCATTTGCCGTCAAAGATGTGTGACTCAGCAGATACGAGGTCACCTTCCTGGACAAGAGTGACTTCATCTCCGATCTCTACAACTTCGCCGCAGACTTCATGACCGATAGTCCTTGGAGGTTTGATCCTCCCTCCTGACCAGGGGTGTTCCCAGTTGTAGATATGGACGTCGGTACCGCACATGGAACATGCTTTTACCTTCACCAGCACTTCATGATCTTCTGGCCCGGGAACAGAGATATCAACAATTTCCAGCCCCGGTCCTTCCTTTATCTTTCTTATCGCCTTCATAATACCCCATAAAAACTATTATAATTGTCATGTTGCACAATATATATAGTTTGTCAGGGATACATAATGAATGGGGCGAAAAATAATGACAAATAGAATGCATTTTTTAAAAGATTTGTTGCAGGACCTGAAGGACAGGAACCTGTATTCAGAGCTTCCTGTGCTTGGCACAGAACAGAAGAACCGTGTGGTGCTGAATGGAAAAGATGTTATCATAATGTGTACCAATAATTACCTTGGCTTTGCGAACCATCCACGTCTGCGGGAAGCAGCGAAAAAAGCCATAGATAAATGGGGATTCGGAACCGGGGCAGTGCGGCAGATAGCAGGCACAATGGAGATACATATCCAGCTTGAGGAGATGCTTGCTGAGTACAAACATACCGAATCTTCTCTGGTTTTCGTCGCAGGTATCGCTGCGAACAGGGGAACTATCCAGGCTTTGATGGGTGAAGAGGATGCCATTATCAGCGATGAGTTGAATCACGGGAGCATTATCGATGGGGTGAGGCTTACCAAATCAAAGCGCATAGTGTATCCACATCTGGACATGGCTGGCATGAAAAAAGCGCTTGTGGAGACAAAAGACGCAAGAAGACGACTAATTGTCACTGATGGGGTTTTCAGCATGGACGGGGATATCGCACCTCTTGATAAGATAGTTGAACTTGCAGAGGAATATGATGCTATGGTAATGGTAGATGATGCGCACGGCGACGGGGTACTTGGAAAGGACGGGAGTGGCATCGTTGACCATTTCGGACTGGAGGGAAGAGTGGATATCGATATGGGTACTCTCAGTAAAGCCTTCGGATGCCTGGGAGGCTATATCGCCGGGAATAAGGATCTAAGGGACTATCTGATCCACACAGCTCGAAGTTTCATTTTTACCACAGCCCATCCCCCGGCAGTGGCTGCTGCGACCATGGAAGCTATTATGATGATACAGGATGAGCCGCAGCACCTGCGGCAGCTCTGGGACAATACCGGGTGCTTCAAGAAAGGCATGAGTGACCTGGGATTCGATATCGGACACAGCCAGACGCCCATCACTCCTGTCATGGCAGGTGAGAGCGGGACGGCGATGGAACTTTCCAGACTGCTTTTTGAGGAAGGGCTTTTTGCCAAGCCAATCGTTTTCCCTCTGGTAGCCAAAGACAAAGCCCGCGTGAGAATTAATGTGACAGCGCAGCATACTAAGGAAGACCTGGATGAGGCTCTCGCGATCTTTGAGAGGGTTGGAAAGAGAATGAAATTGATTTAAGAAATACCCGGATTGCCTGTGATGACACCGACAGGCGGGCATTCGGCTCTTATGATAAGAAGCGGGATCTGGATTCAGTGGCTAAAGCTGTGGAAGTTCTGTATGAAGACAGGGATAAGATACCGTCGGTAAGGGTGACGTATGGGAGGGAGCTTCCAATGAGGCATTTCAAGGCGAGGTTTGAGTTTGGAAAATGATTCTGAATTTATTATATGAATTTCAGTTCTGGTACACCACTATCCAATATCACATAAGAGGTACTATCTACGAAATCGCCACAATCTATGATACGATCCTGAATAACCGGAAAATGGGTATGACCCATAACTACGTATTTTAGTTGATTTTTAAGGGCATACTGATTAGCTTCGTTGTGAGTCGCAATAGTTTCAGGGCTTTCCACATCATTTCGTAATAACATCTCGCTTGGTTTTTTAAAAAACCGCTGGTAAATGCTGGGAAATGCAAGGACTAACCACCCATATGCAAAACTTCCGAATCGTTGCATTACATCGAAATTCCAGCCGTGGCAAAAATATATTTTTTCTTTTTCAAAAGGGTCAGCAATCGAAACATGATATTCATGATAATTTTTCCATAATTTCAAAAGATCGTAATCATGATTTCCTGGTATTATCGTAGTTGGCACTTTTGCAGCTGTCTTCTTAAGATCAGACATTATATCCTCAAAATCAGATTTTTGTTTTCCTATCATTTTATCATATGGGTATCTCCATAGATCAAAAACATCACCGCATAAAACAAGTTCATCTGCATTTTCCCTCACTATATTGAAAAATTGTTTTATTTTTTGATG
>JAJRAP010000021.1 GCA_028679855.1 Candidatus Methanoperedens sp. | reverse complement strand
GCCATTCCCTTGCTGATGATAAGCGACGCACTGCGCAGCGCCTCCACAAGCTCTGGAGGGGCCTCTTTCAGGCAAACACCAATGGCATTCGACCCTGTCGTGAGTACCCTGTCCACTTTTTTGTCTATGCCCAATTCCTTGAGTTCTTTCATTGTAACATCATTCAATATCGGCGCGCCTCTCACAACAAGTGTGATCTTGCCACCGAGTTTTTTTATCTCATCAAATAAAAGAGTATCAAATACTATCTCACCGCAATTGTCCGCAAGATAGACCACATTATCAAGCATCGATCTTATCTTATCCGAATCATCGACATCAAGCCCATGCTGAATCTGCTTTAATATCATTTCCTTTCCGATCTCTTTATCAGCATCAAAACCCAGCACACCAAAATCAAACGAATTACCTATGATTGAAACAAGCACAGCGCGCCTGAAAGAATCTTTTTCAGATATAAAATCCCATACAAAAGGCAGGAGCTTTTGCGCTGTTTCATTGCTCTGCCGCTTCTTCTCCCTGTATGGGTCGATATCCCCCAATACCCTATATGCTTCCCTGTGTATCTTCGTGCTCAAATGCGTCGCAGGCGCGCCATCCACAAGGTACTTCCGCAGCACCTCGATCCCTGCAAGCACAGCTTTCTTCTGCATTGTCAGGTCTTTTGTGGATAGCTCTGCCTCGAACTGGACTCTTGACAACAGGCATGGCGCGCATCTGGGGTGGATCTTCAATGTTTTTCTCCTAAAATTCGAATAATTGTCTCTGTTTTGTTTCTGTCGCCACCTTTTTCTCCCCCATCCATCTTAACATTTCCCCCGTTATCCCGAAATCCGATAGTATTCGCTCAACTGGCGGGAGTATCTGTTTATTGACATAGTAATCCACATCCAGAGGCAGTTTTTTTTCTTTTGCGTATTCAGGGTCTTCCGCCCTTTCCACGAACATCCCCTTCCCTGCGAGAATAACAAAAGGTATCCTGTCGCCCACATTGGCAACTATGCCTCTTTTCTGCAATTTTTCGATCACCGTTACGTGCGGTTGTTTGTTCTTATAACTCTCGATCTTTTTGGTGTACTGCCTGGTCAAAATCAAGTCTTCGAACAGCTCGCTGTCTTTACTTGCATCTATCGACCTTATGCAGTTTATGGTGTCCTTCACCAGTTCGACCGCATCATCCACTTTCCCTTCCTTCAGCACAAGCTCGAGTACTCTTTCAATAGTCTTTGTGGTCAATCCGCACCAGTCCCGGCGGACCGTTTCCATGCCTTTTACTTTAATCTTCTCCTTCATGCCCTGTGCCGTTTTTTCCCATATAAGGAGAGCGTACCTCTTTTTGGCTATGAATATGGCCCGCCTGGCAAATGAGTCAAAAACAAGTTCCATAGGCTTGACAAGAGACCCGGTTACAGTATTGGCGATGCTATTTCCCACTAACTGCGCCTCATCAAAACTGAGTTCTTTATCAATGAGATGCACAAAAACACTGTCCGTATCCCCGTATACTACAGATAAACCAATGTGTTTCCCGTCTTTTATTTCATCCTTTTTAAATACCAGACCATCTTTCAGGGTTATTTCCTTTATATCTTCCTCAATAAGTTTCTTGGTGCGCAGGATATTCTCGCGTCCAAAGCTCGTTACCGCGCTTGCAAGTGTCAAACTGTAAAGCCGTGCCCGCGCATATCCTGAATAGCCATAGAAGCTGTTAAGAAGTATCTTGAGAGCAAGCTGGGTTGCATCAAGCACCCGGTATTCCTCCTCGCTGGCTGTTTTCATCTTTGCGCGCGTAGACTGCCGCCGGTTCAGGAGTTCTTCAAGTATGGATGGTACAATTCCTTTTACTACGTCCTGTGAGACAAAAACGCCACCTGTTGGTGCAACGATCACATCATCGGGTCTATCACCTATCACTTCTGTTGTATAGCACAGGTTATGCGCCATCATGATGGTCGGGTAAAGCGATTTGTAGTCGAGTATCACGATATTCTCAAGAAGCCCCTTCTTTGGCGGAAGCACCTCTGCGCCAGCCAGTTCCTCACCTTCATCATAGCGCTCATCAGAAATCTCCCCTGTGGGCCGCGCTGGCAGTACCCGGTCGTGTTTCATGTACTCGCGCAGGATTAGATTTTCAACCATCTGGGTCTGCCCCCCGTCAAGGATATCCTGGAGCAGCGTCCCGCTCACCCGGGCAAGAGCTATGTACTTGTCTATAAGCCGCAGCTTCAAAAGGAATGCAAGAGCAAGCTCAGAGTCGCGCCTTGAATATTCGATGAATTTCGCAAGCTTCTCACCATTATCATTCCAGTAAGCTTCCATTTCAAGGAAAGGTATATCAAGTTTTTCAAGCCCGAGCAGTTCCTTTGCAGCATTCCTCAGCGTGTACTGCTTAAGGGAAAATTCACGGCGAAGCAGCGGCAGCACATCCACAGCGATACGCCCCATCACACTTACCCGCGTGATGTTGCCGATCTTCCTGTAATATAACGTTTTTCCGTCCCTTCCTGCAAGAGGTTCTATATTCGCCCCTTTTTTATTCAGGGCCTTTATTCTGTCTACGATGTATGGAATATCAAAACTGTTCGAGTTATAACCCAGGAGGATGTCGGGGTCGTATTCCCGGATGATGTCAAAAAACCGCCGCAGCATTGCCTCTTCACTACCGCAGCTCTCGACATCGCCACTCATTCCGATCTGCTTTCCCGCAAGCACAAGTGTTTTTTTACCATCAAATTCCGGTGAAAAAGCAAGACTTATTAGGACAATGGGTGAATTCTCAGCCACCGGCATGGCGCCGTGTAAGGGGAGGCATTCGATATCGAAGGCAAGGTGCCGGAAGGGTGCATTTTTCAGGATATCTATGGATTCCACATTTTTTGATGTTATCTTGATGCTGCTCTTGATTTCGGTATCATTCGCATTCCCTTGTGGTTCTGCTGTTGCCCATCCCATCCCTCCAAGGGCGTTGTCCACCATGTACCTGTTCCTGAACAGGATATCGGTTTCATAAACATCTTCCACAATCTTTTTTACCTCGTCACGAATGGCAGGTACGCCCTTCGGGTCGTAAAGAATGATCTTCAGCATGCCAACAGTGTTCTTGAAATGCCCGATGGGCTCAAACCGCCTGACAACTTCTATTCGTTTTATATGCTCCTTGAAGCGTTCCTTTAAAATATCCGCGATCTCAGGTGGCGCCTTTGCATAAAAATATGGTTCGAAATCCGGCACCGAGCAGCAGACACTGTTCCCGGATCCGTCCCTGCCGTAAAGCCTTATAATGGGTTTGCCGTCGCTGTAAGTGTAGTCAGCGTCGAGTATCTGGAAATTCATAATAGGTTTGGATTAATCCCTTATAGATTTAAGTCTTTGCAAAACTATTTTTTATCATGCTTCGGATCGCCATCACAGGAAAACCCGGCTCAGGAAAATCCACGGTCTGCCGCAATGTGTTAAAACAACTTAAATGCACTTTCGGCGGCATGACAAGCGCAGATATCAGGGAAAAAGGAGAGCGCGTGGGTTTTGAGATAAAGGATATAGCCTCTGGAAAGCAGGGCATACTTGCTCACAAGAATGCTGCAGGACCGCGCGTGGGAAGCTACCATGTCAATATTGAGGATTTGAATCGCATCGGTGTGGCTGCAATAAAGAATGCCATGAGCGCATATCTGATTGTGATAGATGAGATCGCGCCGATGGAATTCAAATCTCCTGAATTCATTAAGGTTGTCGAGGAGGCTCTTGATTCAGATAAGGGCATGCTCGTTGTGCTGCACCAGAAGTCCGGCCATCCTGTTGCTCAGAGGATACGGAGAGAGTTTCTGGTCTATACAGTGACGCCGGAGAACAGGGAAGAGGTGGTTTTGGAGGTCTCAGAGAGGATAAATAAATCAGATGGTTAAACAATTTCTGAACAACATTCCATCTGTAAAGCAATCCTTAAATACCATCCCTACCATAATTTATAAATCATAAATTTCAACAGGGTTAAAATTATGGATTATATAAAAAGAGATCTTGAAAAGACAATAAAAGAATATCTGACGACTCCCGAAATAATCGCGATCCTCGGTCCCCGCCAGTCAGGCAAAACCACCCTTATGGAGCATCTCTTCAAAACCCTGAAAGATGCAGTCTTCATAAGTTTCGAGGACAGAAAGACACTTGAAATGTTCGTGGAGGATGAGAAAACCTTCGCCCAACTTTATGCAAAGAACAACCGCTATCTTTTCATCGATGAATTCCAGTATGCAAAAGAAGGGGGACAGAAGCTGAAATATATCTACGACCACTACCCGAAAACAAAAATACTGATCTCCGGCTCCTCTGCGCCCGGGCTGACGATACACGGAATAAAATACCTTGTCGGGCGGATATTTGTCTTCAACCTGTACCCGCTTTCGTTCGAAGAGTTCCTGAGATACAAAGATGAGGAGCTCTTCAAGGTATATCTTGAGAAAAAAGAGGCTATTAAAGCGCATCTGGACAAAAAAGCCAGGCTTCCTGAGGTCAGCGCTGCACTTATTGAAATGCTGAATGAAGTTTATAACGAATACCTGATCTATGGCGGGTATCCAAGAGTGGCTATCTCAAAGACCGATGAAGAAAAAAAGACTGTACTGAGAAACATATATAGCACCTATTTTTTACGAGAGATAAAAGATGTGCCTGGCTTAACAACGGATTTTAACCTGAGCAAACTGATAAAAGCACTCTCTATTTCACTTGGCGGGCTGATATCGTATCAGAATCTCGGCGAAGTATCGGGGTTTGACTACCAGGAACTCTTGACGCACCTGAACATCCTTGAAAAGACATTCATCTGCAAGAGAGTACCTCCTTTCTTCACAAATAAAAGGTCTGAAATCATTAAAGCCCCGAAAATGTATTTCTATGATAACGGTTTCAGGAATACCGTTATCGATGACTTCAGGGCAACTGGGATAAGGCAGGACATCGGGCTGTTGAATGAGAATTTTATTTTTTCTCAACTGACCTATTCTGGTATGGAAGTAAAATTCTGGAGAAGTAAATCAAAGGCAGAGGTTGATTTTATACTTGATAAAGAGGGGCTGCTGGCTATTGAATCAAAGAGCGGCGGGAGGAGTGTGACAAAATCTCTTCTGAGTTTTAAGGAGAAATACAAGCCTGATAAAATAATTATCTTGAGCAGGAATATACTGAATTATGATGAAGATACTATGATCATGCCAATTGTTTTCATATCTTCATTGAATGAAAAACGTTGAACGATAAAGATACGGGATTTGAGTTCGTACGAGTTTGTTTCAGTTCGTTGCCAATGATCCTGCTGCGCCAGTCTTCTCGACAGGCGCCGCCGCCCTGTCATCAGTTCCAGTGGGTGCGCAAGGGATTTAGCGAAATAGAATGAGCCTATTGGTCTTTATCCCTGCAATTTTTTAACACAGATATGCTTTCAGCCATTTCTCAATAGCCTGCTGGCAATGGAATCCGGTCTGGTTCTCAAGTCCTTCTTGCGGTGCAAGGAAATTTGCTGCTATTAAATCACTATCTCCTTTTTTAACCCATTCATGCACTATCTCGCGCATAGATCACCTGCCCGTCTCTCAATATTTTTTTAATGAAAGGGTCACCGATATTGATCCTGTGCCTGAGTTCTTCAGGCGTGCGAACGAGAATATCCATTGGAACATAACCGTCTTTTAAAATGCGCCTGATGGATGCGGCGCGCTTTATTGGTCTTTCTGTGGATTCCATTATCACAAACAAGTCAAGATCGCTGTCTTTGTCGGGTTTTCCCCATGCATAAGAGCCAAAGAGGATTATCTTTTCAGGATTAAGGGAATCTGCGATTTTCCTGGCAATATCAGTGATGGTTTTCCGGGAGATCATAAATGCACATCTGTAATACATCTGTAATATATGTTGATAATTTATAAATGCTTTCTGAGGCGAGTCAATCGTAGTTGAGAAATCGATTGATTTTTGCGTGAAATTCCATAAAATACACGAATAAGAGTGTGAAAACGATAGAACACAGATTACACGGATGACACGTCGCGACATGAAAGTCGCATCACAAATTGCAAAAATGTGCTACCCCCTCCATTTGGGGCAATCCCACTGTAACATGCGTCGGCAGCAATGCCGGGGTCTGAAGCTTACAGGACAATATGGAAATGTCGGAAGTCTTATCCGACCAATCTGTCAGGATAAAAATACCATGAAGAAATATATCGTTGAATCATCGCAAAAGTCGTTACCGTGCATAAGCGAAACAAGACTGACTACGCTTAGACCAAAAGGTACAAAATC
>JAJRAP010000272.1 GCA_028679855.1 Candidatus Methanoperedens sp. | reverse complement strand
TTTTAAAAAAAGAATTATTTATTGGCTAATTTTTCAAGGATTGCTTCAAGGCGGGTATTATGCTCTCTCTGTTCCCCAATAAAAGAACCTAACATAGCCTTGATATCCGGAAGATTTTTTAAGAACTCATTTCCTTTATCGAGCTTTCTTCCGATATCGATCTCATCATCTGAGGATACCCTCGAGAACTTATCTGGCAGATCAATATTAAAAGGTAATAATATTTCTTTGATACCTTCTATTTCAGCACCACTCTCCTCCCCTCGTACTCTTATTGTCTGCATAAAATTATCTATTACGCTATCCTCACCACAACAGAGGATTTTAACACTACCATCATTTGCATTAAAAACCAGGCCGGGCATACCAAATGACCTTCCAATATGTTCTACAACAGACCTGAAACCAATGTCCTGTACTTTACCATTAACAATTATGCTATGACATTTCTGCATCGGTATATCCATATAGACCATAGTAGATAAATATTATCTCATTTATTTAGGAAATACGTTTATACCTTACTGCACCTTTAGCATGCGAATGAAAGAAAGCTGGCACGCGGAAAAAGCAGGTAAATGGAAGAGCTACTGGAAGGATGAGGTGCATGATCCTTCCGCCCCATACATTTTGACAAAGTGTGTAGAATTTTCTGCAGATGTGCGAAAAGAACTTGAACTGGATGTTGTGGAAGAAGAAAGCATAAAAATCATGCTGGACGGGCGACACCTTGTCACCCTTCCTGCCCTTCCGAGAGAGCTTCGCGAACTTGCTGCGGGATTTCTTATTTGCACCCGGGAAGAGACCTTTCAAACTGTGCCCTTGTCACGACAGGAAGGCTTTCAGGCGGGATGGTGGCAAAAGCGGCGCGTGCAGGGATTCCGATCGTAGCGAGCAAGGCTGCGCCGTTGAGCACAGGAGTTCAGCTTTCAAAAATGGTCGGGATGACACTTGTTGCATTTGTGAGAAACCCGAATTTATATGTATATTCTGGGCAAGAGAGGATCATATAAACAATTTTAAATTTTATGATAAGAGGTAAAAACCATGCTTGATGGAAAACTATTGATCGGAGGAAAATGGAAAACCTGTGATAGGAAATTCGAATCTTTGAATCCTGCTACAGGCGAAGTCCTGGGAAAAGCATGTCTTGCAGGAAATGACGAAATAACAGAAACTGTAAAGGCAGCGAAATTAGCCCAGAAAAGCTGGAAAAGGACTGATGTAAGTGAAAGAGCAAAAATTATTATCAGGATCGGGGATGAGCTTCTAAAAAGATCACAGGAGCTAAAGAATCTCATAACTATGGAAATGGGTCGTCCGCTTTCTGAATCAAATACCGAAGTGCGCAAAACCTCTGAAATGGTACAATATTTTGCAAATGAGGGTAAAACATTCCTGGAAGGAGATGCGATTCCAATCAATCCTCATAACTTCAGCTTTACCAGATTTGAACCCGTTGGAGTGGTGGGTATTATCAAACCCTGGAACTATCCTTTATTACTTCCATTCTGGGCTATAGCCCCAGCACTTATTGCAGGCAATACTGTTGTTTTTAAACCTTCTGACCTGACACCTTTCGTTGGAATAGAGATTGGCAAAATATGCCAGGACATAGGGATCCCGGATGGTGTGATAAATGTTGTGACCGGGGATGGTTTAACGGGTAAAAGTCTTGTCAGTTCAGATATAGATATGATCTCCTTTACGGGAAGTTCTGAGACTGGCAAGAATATCATGAAAAACTCTGCTGATAAATTGCACCGGATCTCTCTTGAGTTGGGGGGAAGCGATGCTTTTATTGTTTTCAAAGATGCAGACATTGAGGGGGCGATTAACGGCGCAGTCTGGGGAAGATTCATGAACTGCGGGCAGGTTTGCATTTCCCCCAAAAGGATCTTTGTTGAAGATGATATAGCAGATAATTTCATTGAAGGATTTGTAAAGAAGACCAGAGAGCTAGTTATTGGAAATGGTTTAGATCCGTGTACAGATATAGGTCCGATGGTCAGTATGGTACAGCGAGAGAAACTCAAATTGCAGGTGGAAGATGCTGTCAGGAAGGGTGCAATGATCGAATGCGGTGGAAAAGAACACTTAACATTGAAGGCTGGATTTTACTACGAACCTGCGGTTCTTACAGGTGTTACTCCTGATATGAGTGTAATGAATGAAGAGGTGTTCGGACCTGTAGCAGCTATTTCAGTTTTTAAAAACATGGATGAAGCCATTGCTCTTGCAAATAGGACAATATATGGATTGGGAGCATCTGTCTGGACAAAGAACCTGGATACTGCAATGAGCATGTCTTCTCAACTTGAGTGCGGAATGGTTTGGGTAAATGATATATGCACATTACACCCGCAATGCCCCTGGGGCGGGATCAAGCATAGCGGTATGGGGAAAGACTTAGCTAAATACGGTATCAGGGAATTCGTCAGCATCAAACATGTGAATATTAACCTGGGAAGTGACAAAACAAGAGCATGGTGGTTCCCGTATGGGAAATATATAAAAGGCAGATGAAAGAGCAATCAGATCAAACCAATGAAATTCAGAGCATGGAGCAGAAGATAGAGTTAGCCAATTTTCAAACATCTTATAGGAAAGAAAAAGCTTATAGCTACTAAGTATATATTCAATATATACAGGTGAAAGATATCTTACAGAAATTCCATTCACTTCCAATACACTTCAAAAAACATGCAGCTCTGATGCTATTGCAGCGTTTTGAGTTAAGCCTTGACGAAGTAAAACATTATATCAAGACTGCCAAAATCATCAAGTCTGTTGAGAAGGATGGAAATATTGGAATTCTGCAAAGCAATATCGGAAATAAGAAAATAAAATTCATATTTACACTACGCGAAAAAGCAATATGGATAATAACTGTGGAGGAATGCAAATGAGCAACTGTCCAATATGTGAAACACCTATGAAGAAAGAACAAAGAGAGATTAAGAAAGGCATATTTGCTCAGGTTGAGGTATGTCCGAAATGCGAGGATGAGTGGAT
>JAJRAP010000271.1 GCA_028679855.1 Candidatus Methanoperedens sp. | reverse complement strand
GAAAAAGGAGAATATCCATGATCGAGATTACAGATGCAGCGGCGTCAGAATTAAAGCAACTACTTGAAGAACAAAATAAAACAGACCACGGATTGCGAATTTTCGCAGCCGGGCTCGGCTGCAGGGGAGTTCAATATGGTCTCTCCCTTGAAAAATCCCCTGGAAAAGAGGACGATGTACTTGAAAGTAATGGTATAAAGATCATTTTCAGCAAGGACATTCAGGAAGACATTGAAGAATTGAAGATCGACTTTATAAACAATGATCACAGAAAAGGTTTTGTCATTAATAATCCTGGTTTGGAATGCGGTTCCGGGTGTGGAAGCTGCGGGTGATATAAATGTTTCCCGGTCTTGGTAAAGGCATAAATCCTCGCAAGATGGCATCGATGATGAAGCAGATGGGGATAGATATCAATGAAGTGGAGAATGTCGAAGAAGTTATCATCCGAACCCCTGAAAAAGACATTATCTTTAAGGACGCGGAAGTTTCAATAATGGATGCCAGGGGCATGAAGACATATCAGGTGGTAGGGACGCCGCAGGAAGTGCCGCGCGAGGCGAAGATACCTGAAGATGATATCAAACTCGTGATGGAGCAGACAAAATCGAACGAGGCTGACGCAAAAAAAGCGCTCATTGAAACAAAAGGAGATATAGCTGCTGCGATCCTGAAACTTACCAGGACATGATTTTTTTTTTCATATGACAATAGCAGGTAAAAAAATCGGATTTATAGGCACCGGAAAGATGGGTGAAGCCCTTATCAAAGGCATTCTTCATGCAAAACTGGTCACTCCGGATAGGATTTTTGCAGGCGATGCGGACACAGCTAAATTGAAGTCGCTTGAAAAGACATATAGTATCAACACATGCGAAAATAACTGCAATGCTGTGCAGAATACAGATATAATAATAATCGCTGTAAAACCCCAGATAGTCCAGAAAGTCCTTGAGGAAATAAAGGGTTCTATAAAGAAACAGGTCATTATATCGATAGCTGCCGGTGTTCCGATCGAGACTTATGAAAACGCCCTTCCAAAAGGAACAAAAGTTGTAAGGGTGATGCCTAACATTGCCGCTACCGTCCTTGAGGCAGCATCAGCCGTGTGTTCAGGAAGCGCTGTCACTGTAGAGGATGAAGCAGTTGTGATAGGGATATTTAATTCGATCGGGCGGACAGTAATACTGCCCGAACATCTCCTTGATGCTGTCACAGGGCTATCGGGGAGCGGTCCAGCATACATATTCCTGATAATTGAGGCTCTGGCTGACGGCGGTGTGTTTGAAGGGCTTGACAGGAAAACCGCAAAGACGCTGGCAGCCCAGACCGTGCTGGGGGCGGCAAAAATGGTGCTGGAAGATGGAGTACATACAGGGGAACTGCGGGATATGGTCACCTCACCTGGCGGTACGACAATACGCGGAATCAGGGTGCTTGAGGATTGCGGCGTCCGTATAGCCATGATGGATGCGGTCATCGAGGCGTGTGAGCGGTCAAAGGAACTGGGTAAGAAGAGGTGAATTTTTCAAATAAATAAGATAGACAAGTTTTATGAACATACTTTCAAAGATCGAGAGAAAAGCAAAGGCAAACCATGCAAGAATAGGGTTTGGCATTGGGGAAGTTTCAGAAAAACTTATCATGAACGTACATGATGCACGAGAGTATGCTGATGTTGTGCTCGTGGGGGATGAAGATAAGATCAGAACCACAGGTACTGAACTTGAGATAATCCATTCGACAGAGCCATCGAAAAAATTAGTGCAATTGCTTGTGGATGAAGAGATAGATGGGGCGGTTCGAGGGACGCTCAGTGCTACGAAAACGCTTTCAGCATTGAAAAATTCGCTGGGAATGAAGAAATTATACAGGATCGCTTTGATGGAAACTGCAGATGGTATACCATTTTTCCTGGCGCCTGTGGGGATCGATGAGGGAAATTCGGTAGAAGATAAGATCGAGCTTGTGAAACGTGGAGTGGAGCACATAAACCGTCTTGGCATCGATGCAAGGGTCGGGATCCTCTCTGGTGGGCGGTTCGAGGACAAAGGCAGAGATAAGACCGTGGACAGGACACTTGATGAGGCTGAAACTGTGACGCAACGACTAAAGGATATGGGGATAAATGCAACGAATTATTCCATCCTTATTGAAGAGGCGATAAAAGAGGCAAATTTCATCATAGCACCTGAAGGGATATCGGGAAATCTCATTTTCAGAACGCTTGTGTTCCTGGGAGGAGGACACGGTTACGGGGCGCCTGTGCTGATGGATAAAGTGTTCGTGGATACTTCGCGCGTTAAAGAGGATGCAGCAAGGGCTATCATGCTTGCCAGCGCACTTGTGGAATAGGATTTAAAGTAGAAAAGTATATTTTGTATAAAAAACCTAATAGTATATTATGACTACTACTATCAAAGTTTCTGATGAGACAAAGCAGGTTCTTGATATGCTTCAGGCAAAAGTGACCCTTACACTTCGAAAGAAAAAGACACTTACTGAGCTGATCGATTCGATAGCCCGACTTGCGCTTAGACATGAAAATGAACTTTTGCAGCCCGATAAATTACCTGCTCTTGAGAAAGACCCGGCAATGAAGCCGCCCATCGATTGGGGAGTCAGGACAGACGCAAGCAGAATAGATGAATATATCTACACTGAGGATTGAAAATGTCAGTATTCGTTGACACAGGGACATTTTTAGCATACAGGAATCAAAAGGACAGATATCACGAGATCGCGCTCAAACTGTTCAGGGAGGCGTTAAAGGGTAAATATGGTCAGATATACACATCCGATTATGTCTATGACGAAGCTCTCACTCTTGCTCTTACCAGGACAAATAACATAGCTGTAGCGATGGACATGGCAGAAGTGATCCTGTCTCCAAGGATAAAAATGATTTTTATTGATCCTCAGCTTTTAGAAAGATCCACAAATACATTCAGGCAGTACTCTGGCAGGAATTTGAGTTTTACAGATGCTGTGTCTATTGAGATCATGAACGAGTTAGATATCGAGAAATATCTTGGTTTTGATTCTCATTTTAATGGGATTTTTGAACAGGTTTCACAGGAGAAAAACGATTGATCGCAATGTCTGCAATTAAATCCAGATGTCACTTCGAGAACTTTTAAAAGATAAACTGCAAGAAGAAAAACTCTTACTTGTGCCAAAAGGCTTTGAAGTCATCGGAGATATCGCTATATTAAATCTTCCGCCACCGCTTTATGATGAAAAACATCTTATTGCACAGGCTCTTGTATCCCACAGCAAGAATGTAAAAGTTGTTCTCCTGAAAAAGAACAAGCTTGCCGGAGAGAAGCGCACGGCAGAGTTTGAAATACTGATTGGCGACAGGACTGCCACGATCCATAAAGAGAATGATTGCTTATTCAATGTTGATATTGCAAGAACATATTTTACCGGGAAGCTGTATTTTGAACGCAGCAGGATCGCAGGTGAAGTAAAGGATGACGAGGAGATCCTCGTTTTGTTCTGCGGTGTTGGACCTTTCCTTATACCTATTGCGAAAAAAAAGAAAGTCAATATCATAGGGCTTGAGAAGAATCCATTCGCCTGTGCTTTATTCAGAAAAAATGCAGAACTCAATCATATTGATGCTGACATAATCATAGGGGATGCAAACTCGATGAATAATCTTTTCAAGAAAGATTTTGACAGGATAGTGATGCCTACCCCCTATGGACAGGATCATTTTCTAAGCCTTGCCCGCCCCCTGCTGAAACCCGGCGGCACGGTCCATTTTTATACCTTCAAGAAGGACTTCGAAATATCCCATTTCAAGAGAGTGCTTGAGGAATTGGGCTGGCATATCGACTTTTACAGGGATTGCGGCAGCGTGGCGCCACGGGTAAAAAGATATGTCTTTGACATCCATGCCATTGAATAATAAACATGCGAGTGGCAATGAAACCAAGGACTTGGTGGCAGAAGAGAAATAGGAAATAATATAAAACATGACTTTCGGACGAAGCCCCTTTTATCAACAGATTAAAGTGAATAACATTTAAGTATAAGTAGTTATATATAATAACTACAATGACTGAAAAAGATCGCATTGAAAAAATAAT
>JAJRAP010000020.1 GCA_028679855.1 Candidatus Methanoperedens sp. | reverse complement strand
TACAAGAAGCGCATTAATGATTGCCCATCGAGAGCTGAGGAGTACGAGATGAAACAGAACATCCTCAAATGGCTGCTCGTGACAAGCTTCGGGTACATGGGATTTAACAAAGCACGTTTCGGCAGGATAGAATGTCATGAATCTATAACCGCATACGGACGGGAGATCCTTCTGCGCACAATAGAGCTTGCAGACGATATGGGTTTTGAGATTCTGCACGGCATAGTGGACAGTCTATGGGTGAAAGGACGCGAACCCGAGAAGCTCTGTGAACTTGCATCCCGTGAAATAGGCATACCTCTTGAACTTAAAGGTGAGTTCAGGTGGATCGTGTTCCTGCCCAACAAGTCAAATGGAGTGGGTGCATTGAACCGGTATTACGGGGTGATGACAAACGGCAAGCTGAAAGTGCGGGGCATAGAAACAAGGCGAAGCGATACGCCCAAGCTTATCAGTATCATGCAGGATGCCATGCTTGGAAAGCTTGCTGAGGCAAAAAGTGCTTCCGAATTTTATATGAAGATACCAGAAGCTATCGGAGTATTGCGGGAATATACAAGAAAAGTGCTTGATAATGAATGTGAACTTTCTGACCTGATATTCAAGACGCATGTGTCTAAAGGCTGCTATGAGTACAGGCAGTTCAATAATCAGATAGCTGCCATGAAGCAATTGAGGCAGGAAGGTATAGAGACACTGCCTGGGCAGAGCATACACTACATAATAACAGACCATAAATCCAGAAGCTACCATGAAAGGGTGATAATACCGGAACTTGCAGACGAAGACACACAGTACGACAGGATGAAATACTACGAATACCTGCTTCGGGCTGCCGAGAGTATGTTATTGCCTTTCGGATACACGGAAGAACGGCTGGATGAGATCATGAGAAGGAATACGCAGAGAAACCTCTGTGGATACTAAAACATCTATATATCACAAAAACCTCTTGGACATGAAGAAATGAGCACGTTCGATAGAATATCCGAAAAATACAGAGAAAAATCACTCGTCCAGCAAAAGGCGGCAGCAAAGCTGTTTGATCTCCTGAAAATAGGAGGCTCTGATGATATTATCGATATCGCCTGCGGTCCCGGTCATATCACAAACGGGCTCAGTAAAGCTACCAATGGCAAAGTAACTGGCATCGATATTTCTGAAGGCATGATTGAACAGGCACAGGCTCTGTACCCTGAGATAGAGTTCAGGAAGATTGAGGCTGAAGATCTTGACTGCA
This sequence comes from Candidatus Methanoperedens sp., assembly GCA_028679855.1. GTDB lineage: Archaea > Halobacteriota > Methanosarcinia > Methanosarcinales > Methanoperedenaceae > Methanoperedens. The sequence continues at coordinate 1,263 of JAJRAP010000020.1, read as the reverse complement.
ATGATATGTTTGACATTGCCTTCTGCAACTCTGCGCTGCAATGGTTTGACGATCCCGATATGGCATTAGCAGCGATATTCAATTCATTAAAAAAGACAGGAAAACTGGGTCTTGCCTGCCCAGCCACACCCAGCTGGTCACCATGGTTTGGAAGGATCATTTCTAAAGTTACAGAGAATAGAGAGATCAAACCTACCTTTTCCCACTGGAAGAATCCCTGGTTCCATCTTCCGACAGAAAATGATTACAAGCTCTTCTTTGAAAAACATGGGTTTGTCACAATTTTTATCGATATAGACCACGAACAAACGGATTATTCTGCGGAAGAAGCTTTTAATAACAGCGTGAAGGAAGAAATCAAAAGGCAGTCAAGAGACGGAAGAATAATGGTGGATTTCAATCGGCTTTACTACATAGGCAGAAAGTAAAAAACCATGGGATTGATAGAACAGAGGGGAAACTAATGAATTTTTTTGATCTTTCATACAAGGGTATTCCGCCATGGGATATCGGGCATCCCCAGAAGGAAATCATCCGTCTTGCAGAAGAAGGGGAGATAAGTGGAAGAGTACTTGATGCGGGATGTGGAACAGGAGAGAATGCATTATATCTTGCCGGGCTTGGCTTTGAAGTGTGGGGCATCGATGCGGCGCCATCTGCTATCAAAAAAGCCAAGGAGAAAGCCAAAAAACGCAGTTTAACTGTAAACTATCTCGTTTTCAACGCTCTTAAACTTCATTTACTTCAGAATAAGTTCGATACCATAATCGACTGCGGCCTATTCCATGTGTTCTCGGATGAGGAACGCCCAATTTTTGCTGCGAGTTTATCTTCTGCGCTCTATCCTGGTGGTAAGTATTTCATGCTCTGTTTCAGCGAGCATGAGCCGGGATCATACGGGCCAAGAAGAGTAACTCAGGCTGAGATACGAGCAGCGTTCAGCAAAGGTTGGAAGTTCAATTACATCAGGGAAGCGGAATTTGAAACAATATTTGGTCCGCATGGTGTGAAGGCCTGGCTGTCCTCAATAACTCGTCTGTAATTACCGCCTGATTACTTTCACATCCCTTATCAAAAGACTATCTATCCTTTTCTAATCGATGAGATCAATTTGGTCGTCAGACCTCCAACATAAGTTCCAGCGCTCGCTGGCAAAATTGGAAGAGAATACAACAATAGCCACCCTATACTGGCAGGAATTCCATCCTTAAATCCTGTGCTGGCGATAACGAAAAATGTCCGGACAATCAGATCGGAAGAGCG
>JAJRAP010000270.1 GCA_028679855.1 Candidatus Methanoperedens sp. | reverse complement strand
GGCAGGAGCTACCTTGCTTTTGATGCAAAACTGGCGAACCAGAACATAGGAGGCTTCACTCCCCAGAATACACGGCATTTCTTCGAATCCCTGGTAAGCAATGCAGGTATCAACGCGCACCTTGCTGTTATCGGAGAGAACGACCACCACAAGATAGAAGCGCTCTTCAAAGCGTTCGCTGTGGCGTTGAAAAGGGCTGTTAAAGTTAGTGGAACAGGCGTTCCGAGCACGAAAGGCGTGCTGTAATATTTATCAAAAAATATTTTTCAGCTATTACCTCAGGAAACTTCCTGTAATGAACGCTACCAGTGCAATAAACATTGCCAGTTTAAAGTATTTTGAGGATGCAGAGGGGTTATTTTTCAGTATCAAGAGCACAGCATATAAAAAGATGATATCTGCAATACCCACAACAAGAAGATAACTGGTATTGAACGATCCCGTAATGAATGGTACCGGGCTCAGCAGTACTGCAAGTATGCCGACTCCTGAGGCAATGTATGCCGAAGGTCTTTCCCCGATCCTGATAGGAAGAGTGACAGCGCCGTCTAACATGTCCCCTTCCATATCCTCTATCGCTTTTACTATCTCCCGTGCAAACGTGGCAAGCATGGAGAGGAAGAACAGGACTGAGATTGCTTCGATGCCTATTAAGCCGTAAACAGCGCCTCCGAAAAGAAATGTTGAACCAGTGAGGTAGCTCACGCTGAGGTTTCCTACAAAGACTTTTCTTTTCAAGGAAAAGGCATAGAGGTAAAGAAGGAATGAGTTGAATAAAGCAATGAAAAAAGGGATTGCGCCAATAAAATATGAAGCAAGGATCCCGCCAGCAAAAAGCAAAATCGAAAACGTATAAACATATCCTTTTCTTAACCTTCCCGAAGGTATGGGGCGGTCAGGGCGGTTCACGGCATCTATACCTGCATCAAAATAGTCATTGATGGCATTTCCCGCTCCCGTGATAAGAAAAACTGTAATAAAAACAGGGAACAAACATATTATATCATTTATTTCACCTGGCGCGGCGCTCGATGCGCTGTACGCAATTCCTCCCCCGATAACAGCAGCAAGCCCTGCCATGGCGCAGTTGCGGTATCGTATCAGTTCCAGGAATACGTTCGTCAATCTCCGCGTCCAGCCTCCAGCATCCTGTCAAGCGCCAGTTTCGCCCTGCTCCTGATATTCTCCGGGACTTTTATTACATGTTCATTTTTCTCAAGTGCGCGAATGATACTGCCCAGTGTATTCATCTTCATGTTCGGGCAGACTGCATATGCTGTTGCAGGATAAAATTTCTTTTGTGGGTTTTCTTTCCTCAGCCTGTGCAAAAGTCCGAGTTCTGTACCTATGATAAACTCCCTGGCATCCGACTGAGCAGCATATTTCAGCATGCCCGCAGTGCTGAGAACCTTATCGGCAAGCGCCACTACATCAGGTCTGCATTCAGGATGAACAAGCACTTCTGCATCTGGATGCTCCCCAATTTCAAGAAGTATGTCGCCCGGCAGTATCAGGTGATGGGTGGGGCAGTAGCCGTTCCAGGGGATTATCTTCTTATCAGTATGATCCGCCACATACAGGGCAAGGTTCCTGTCTGGAACGAATATTATTTCATTTTCAACAAGTGAGTTTACAACCTTGACTGCGTTCGCTGAGGTGCAGCAGATATCGCTTTCTGCTTTCACTGCTGCCGATGTGTTCACATAGCAGACCACAGCAGCATCTGGATGCTTTTCTTTTTCAAGCTTCAGTGCTTCCGGGGTAATCATGGCTGCCATGGGACACTGCGCGGAAAGTTCGGGCATGAGAACGGTCTTTTCCGGGTTTAGCACAGCCGCGCTTTCTGCCATGAAATCCACACCGCAAAAAACGATTCCCTCCGCTCCGCTTGATACAGCTTTCTGGGATAGACCAAAGGAATCGCCCACGAAATCCGCGGCATCCTGCACATCGGCGCGCTGGTAGTTGTGAGCGAGGATTATAGCATTGCGCTTTTTTTTCAGTTGTTTTATCTTTTCGAGTTCGTCCATATTTCTGGTTTAAACATCATTCGATTGCTTAAATTGTTTTCTCATCTCTGCTATCGCATCGATCTCAATCTTCGCGTTCTTTGGAAGGGCTGCAACACACACAGTAGAACGTGCAGGCTTTCCTGAGGAAAAATAAGACGCATATATCTCGTTCACTTTTGAAAAATCGTCAATGTTGGTCAGGTAGATAGTTGTCTTGACCACGCTTTCAAGGCTGCTCCCCGATGCTTCGACAACGGCTTTCAGGTTATCAAGAACCCTTTTTGTCTGGGTCTCTATATCACCATCAATGAACTGCTGGTTATTCGGATCGATCGCGATCTGACCCGATAGAAAGACCATTTTGTTAATCTTAACTGCCTGCGAATAAGGACCAATGGCATCCGGTGCTTTATTTGTTTTCACGATTTCCTTTGAACTCATGAAATACTATTACTGATATTGTAAAATAAAAACCTGTCGGATAACTGAAAAACAATCCTTTGCCATATCCTCACGTCTTATATCTGCTGCAGAGCTTTAAAAACTCAGCAAAAGAAACAGCCGCAGGATGCGTATGCATATAACTTGCGAGGGTATTGTGCTCCATCAGTCCGTCTTTTCCATCGATAATGCCTTTTCCCCGCCTCAACCGGTAAGCGAACCTGGCATCTCTGCCGCATTCTGTAACCGAATAATGGAACTCATGCCCTCTGATCATTGTTCCTTTTCTCGTAAGCGGAGAATCAGATACGACCTGCGCTTCGGTATAGCCCAGCCCCTGAAGCTTATCAGTCATCCTTGAACCTGCCCCAAGAATACCAGCCATCCTGTACGTCCTGTCTGTCGTGAGCGTTTCATTCAGGTACATGAGCGCTCCGCATTCCCCGTAGATCGGCATGCCGTCATCTGCTGCTTTTTTTATCTGCTCCCGCGTTCCTGAGGATTCAAGTTCTTTTGCATAGAGTTCGGGATACCCTCCGCCAAGATATAAACCGTCAACCTGCGGCAGGTCATCACTCATAAGGCTGAAGAAAACAATGTCTGCTCCCTGTCTTTTGAGAGCGTCAAGCGAATCCTGATAATAAAAACAGAATGCACTGTCTTGCGCGATCCCTACCCTGACATTGAATGTCTCCTCAGGTTCCTTGAGTTCAACATAGGGGGGAGTATAAGCATTTGCTATGTTAATTACCGCTTCCATGTCGATATGTTTTTCAATGAAATCTGAAAGTAGTTTTACGTTAAGGGTATTCTCAGAAGCCATATGAAGACCAAGATGCCTCGACGGGATTGATAGTTCCTTATTTTTTGGCAGTGCCCCAATGATCGGGATATTGATCCCGGCGCTGGTAAGTGAATCCCTTACAAGCTTCACATGCCTTTCACTTCCCACATTATTAAGGATAATGCCCTGGATATTGACATTATCGAACTCAGAGAAACCCTTCACTACAGCCGCAAGACTTCGCGATACACCGCGCGCATCGATAACGAGCAGAACGGGAACGTCCAGGATCTTCGCGACATGGGCTGTGCTTGCTATCTCTGTTGAATCAAGACCATCGTAAAGACCCATCACACCCTCTATTATAGAGAAATCCGCATCTGCTGATGCTCGCCTAAAGGTCTCGATGACGCCCTTTTCACCCATGATAAAGCTGTCCAGGTTCCTGGAAGCCCTATCGCAAATCCGGGTGTGGTGACCCGGGTCGATGAAATCCGGTCCCACCTTGAAGGGCTGGACTCTGTATTTCTTACAGAGAGCTGCCATAAGGCCCAGGGCTACCGTGGTTTTTCCAACGCCGCTGCCTGTGCCTGCGATAAGAATTGCCGGGGTACTGGTAATGAGTTGTCACCGCCTCATATGTAAGTCCATTTCTTTGATGATGTATTACAACATAAAAACATAAGGTGAGGCTGGAAGGGTGATAGTATTTATTTCAGGAAAAACAATAGTAACATGAATGTCTTTCATAAGTAAGATCTCAGGTTTTTTCAGGAAAAAAAACCAGGATAGTGAAAAGAAGGAGAATGACCTCAACTTCAGGGAATATATAGGAAAATTCGTCAGGCAAAACGGCGCAGATATCGGAGAGAGCGTTGCATTGGATAATAAAAGAGTGGTCGTTAAAAGCAAAGAATACTACATGTCCATCCCTCTTGATAAGATCACGACGAACACCGATGTCATTGCTGTGGGCGACTTTGACAGGGACGAATCCCTCAAATTCGGAAAAGAATGGTCTGAAAAAAAGGACACATTGAAATTCGACCAGAATGGCATGATGATCCTTGATAATAAGAAACCTGATTAGAACTTTTTTCCATGGCAGAATACAAGCAGTGCATCATCGTGCGTGACGACCTTAAACTTTCAAAAGGCAAGCTTGCCGTCCAGGTGGCACATGCCGCCGTATCAGCATCTGAATTCGCCGACAGGGAAGCCTATGAAGCATGGAAAGAAGGGGGGCAAAAGAAAGTCGTGCTCAGGGTCCCAACTCTCCAAGACCTGTTCGAACTGAAAGAATTGGCAAGAAAGCATGGCATTTCGACAGCCCTTATCCAGGATGCAGGGCTGACTGAAGTGCCGCCCGGAACGGTTACAGTACTGGGGATAGGACCTGCAGAAGTCGGTGAACTGAACAGGATAACGGGGCATTTGAAGCTGCTTTAACTTAGCATGCCTATTATTCGTTACTGAAAAAAGGTACCATATGATTGTTTCAAAAAATATTTTTTATTGAAATAGCCCTTTAGATCATCCTCTTTTATTGCGGTTCTTGATTCGTCAAATTCCAAAGAACTTGAGTAATACTCATGGAGTTTACTGGCATAATTTAATTTTAGCTTGCTTCTCTTTCCAGAAGCAGTATCATATCCATATTTATCAATGAAATCCTCGAAACTCAAATTATGGCAAAATTGGCAGTCACAATTGAGAGTGTGCTGATACTTTTTCTTCCACTCATCTATGCTAAATAAACCAATTGTTTTCCGATCAAACATCAAAACCTGTGCAATATCCTGGTTTTTTAATTCCATATTTCTTTTTTCTTTCTCATCTTCTATCTTTTTACCTCCACCCCGGCGATATTTTATAGAATATGTATCAAATCCCCACCTTTGTAAGATATGCATGGTTTGAGCTTTTTCGCGGCGCAATCTGCTGATTTCATAAGTTCTATCAACATCTAAACAAT
>JAJRAP010000269.1 GCA_028679855.1 Candidatus Methanoperedens sp. | reverse complement strand
TAGTTTTAATTATAACAGTATCTCCAAATCCGTATGGATTATTGTGCGAAATACTATACATACATTAACACGCTTATTACAATATCAATAATTTTTATCCCTATAAACGGCGCTATCATCCCGCCCAGTCCGTAGACGAGAAGGTTGTACATCAATAGTTTTTCAGCAGGCATCGGGCGGTATTTGACACCTTTCAGCGCAAGTGGTATCAGCATAGGGATAATGATCGCATTAAAAATAACAGCAGACAGGATCGCGCTGTACGGGTTTGCAAGATGCATGATATTGAGAATTTCCAGTTGAGGATATATTGTAACCATTGCTGCCGGTATGATGGCAAAATATTTTGCCACATCATTGGCGATGCTGAATGTTGTCAGGGTCCCCCGCGTTATCAGTATTTGCTTTCCGATCTCAACAATGTCCATTAGCTTGGTCGGGTTACTATCCAGGTCTATTATATTTGCCGCTTCCCTCGCGGGCTGTGTTCCTGTGTTCATTGCTACAGCCACATCCGCCTGTGCCAGTGCGGGTGCATCGTTCGTGCCGTCTCCTGTCATGGCTACCATATGACCATGTTGCTGATGCTCACGAATTAAACGAAGCTTATCCTCAGGTTTTGCCTCCGAAAGAAAATCATCCACACCTGCTTCTGCGGCAATAGCTGCTGCTGTAAGATAGTTATCGCCTGTTATCATAACGGTCTTTATTCCCATTTTCCGCAACTGAACAAATCGTTCACGGATGCCGCCTTTTAAGATGTCCTTAAGATGTATCACTCCCAGGATTTGCGCATTATGGCACACTACAAGAGGCGTTCCCCCCGATTTTGCGATACTTTTCACTTTCTGTTCAAGCTCGGAGGGTACGTTTCCTCCTTTGCTTTTGACATTCTCTGTGATGGCACCGGATGCGCCTTTTCGATACGATTCCCCGTCCATATCAACTCCGCTCATGCGTGTCTGGGCGGTGAATGGAATTGATTTTGCACTGTGGGGAAGGGCGGTCAACCGCATCTGGTATTTCTTTTTTGCAAGTACGACTACGCTTCTTCCTTCAGGCGTCTCATCCGTCAGGGATGCAAATAGTGCCGCATTGGCAACTTCCTGCTCGGAATGTCCCGTCAGCGGAATAAATTCCACTGCCTGCCTGTCACCCAGGGTAATTGTCCCTGTTTTATCAAGGAGAAGTATATCTACATCTCCGGACGCTTCAATGGCTCTCCCCGAAAGGGCTATCACGTTTTTCGCAAAGAGCCTGTCCATGCCCGCAATCCCGATAGCAGGCAGGAGCGCTGCAATTGTTGTCGGTGCCAGACAAACAAAAAGTGCTATAAGCACGGTAAGTGAGACCTGCATCCCCTGTCCAGTTGCTTTTACGCTGTATATGGATAAGGAACTGAAATTGATAACCACAAGCAGAAAGACCGCTGTTAATGATATCAGCAGTACTTCCAATGCAATCTCGTTCGGGGTTTTACGGCGCTTTGCACCTTCCACCATGGCGATCATCCTGTCCAGGAATGCCTCCCCCGGATTCGCTGTTATGCGCACGATGATCTGGTTGGAAATGACTTTTGTCCCGCCTGTTACAGCGCTTCGGTCTCCGCCTGATTCCCTCACGACCGGAGCTGACTCACCAGTGACAGAGGATTCGTTCACGAGGGCTGCGCCTTCAACCACTTCACCATCGCCGGGAATCATCTCCCCTGCTTCCACGAGGACGTAATCCCCTTTATGGAGATTTGCAGAAGAGACAAATTCGTATTTATCCTTCGATCCCGGATCTACAAGCTTTTTTGCCATTACTTCTGTACGCGTTTTACGAAGAGACTCGGCACGGGCTTTTCCCCGTCCTTCTGCAAGCGACTCTGCAAATGTTGAAAAGATCACGGTCAGCCAGAGCCATAAGGATACTGCTCCGGTGAACCAGGAAGGTTCACCTGATTCAAAAAATAAGCCTGCGAAGAAACTGACAGTTGTAATAATGCTTCCGATTTCTACTAGGAACATGACAGGGTTTCGCCAGATACTGAGGGGATTTAGTTTTCTAAACGAGTCCAGTAAAGCCTGGCGTAAGAGTTCAGGTTCAAAGATCGTCGTTTCTTTTGTTTTAATATCGCCCATATTATTGACCTGCATGCATGATCATATGCTCCACAATCGGTCCAAGCGACAGGGCGGGAAAGAACGTCAGGGCTCCGACGATCAGAATAACAACAGCCAGCCATAAAACGAATGTCATCTGATGCGTTGGAAGCGTACCGATGCCCGGCGGGATATATTTTTTCTTCGCAAGAGACCCTGCCATGGCAAGCGCAGCCACTGCAGGAACAAATCTGCCGATAAGCATTGCAATGGTTGTCAAGAGATTATAAAAAAGAGTATTGGCATTAAGTCCTGCAAACGCACTGCCGTTGTTATTGGACGCAGAGGCGAAAGCATAGAGCACTTCACTTAAACCGTGTGGACCGGGGTTCAAAATCGAGGAAATTCCCGCATAGGTCACCAGCGCAACAGCAACAAAAATGAGCACCAGAATGCCTGAGGTGAGGACGATCAACACCGACGTCCACATCTCAAAGACCTCTATTTTCTTGCCAAGATATTCCGGCGTCCTGCCTATCATAAGACCTGCGATGAAAACCGCTATAATCGCAAAGGCAAGAATAGTGTAAAGCCCTGACCCTACACCGCCGGGAACAACTTCACTTAACAGCATAAGCAGCATTGGGACCATTCCACCTATGGGCGTTAATGAGTCATGCATTGTGTTTACAGCGCCGGTGGAGGTAGCTGTTGTGCTGACGGCAAAGAGAACCGAGCTACCGATACCAAACCTGACCTCCT
>JAJRAP010000268.1 GCA_028679855.1 Candidatus Methanoperedens sp. | reverse complement strand
GGCAGGTACTTTCACATCACAGTCTATCCGCTTTCATTCAGGGAATACCTCAGTTTCAAAAAGCTGCAAAAGCCAGCGACCATTGAGAAGCTCCAGTACTTCAACGATTATCTTGAATTCGGCGCCTTTCCAAGAGTTGTACTTGAAGATGATAAGGATTTAAAACAGGAACTTCTTAAGAATTACTTCCAGACCATCTATCTTAAAGATATAATCTATCCCAATAACCTGCGAAACAACAAAAATGTATTCGATCTGCTCTATTTTCTCATCTCTAATATCGGGAAAAACTTCTCTTACTCAAATATCGCAAAAACACTTGGCATTGCAGTGGAAACCGTGAAAGAATATATTGGTTGTGCAGAAAACTCATACCTGATATACACATTGACAAAATATGATGCATCTGTAAAAAAACAGCTCGCAAATCCAAAAAAGATATATTGTCTGGATACAGGACTTGTAAATTCAATCTCATTTAGATTTTCAGAAAACAAGGGAAGATTAATTGAAAACCTTGTTTACATGTCATTGATAAAAGAGAAAAAAGAGATATATTATCACAGGGAAAACTATGAATGCGATTTTCTGATCAAAGAGGGCATGAAGATAAAACATGCAGTTCAGGTAACCCTATCCCTGAAAGATGAAACCTCAAGAAAAAGAGAGATTAGAGGATTAGTCGAAGCAATGGATGCATATAACCTCAAGGAAGGACTTATAATAACTGAAAAAGAGGCTGAGATAATTAGTCTTGATAAGAAAAAAATAGTGATAAAGCCCATTTACGAATGGCTTGATGAAATGGAATCAGGTAAAGGTTGAAAAATGCCTTCCATATTGACAGAATCAAATATTGAAGATGTCGCTCTTGAGATTCTCTCGGAACTGGGCTATAATATACTTCACGGTCTTGATATTGCGCAGGACGGCATAAACCCGCATAGGAAGAGCTATTCTGAAGTTGTTCTAGTTGAAAGGCTAAGAGTTGCAGTTGATAGGATTAATCCGAACATACCCGAAGAAGCAAGGGAAGAAGCAATAAAAAAAGTATTAAGGACACAGAGCCCACAGCTCATCATTAACAACCAGAACTTCCATAAGAAGCTGGTTGAGGGCATTGATATCGAATATAGAAAAAAAGATGGAAAGCTCACGAATGATAAGGTCTGGCTTTTTGATTTCAAAAACCCGCAGAATAATGAGTTCCTTGCAGTGAATCAGTTCACAATCCTTGAAAACAACAATAACAGAAGACCGGATATAATCCTTTTCATAAACGGCTTACCTCTGGTCGTCATTGAACTTAAAAATCCTGCTGATGAGAATGCAACGATCTGGATCGCATTTAACCAGCTTGAAACCTACAAAGCCCAGATTCCAACGCTCTTCCCCTACAATGAGATCTCAGTCATCAGCGATGGAATAGAAGCAAGAGCAGGAACAATAACCTCTAACAAAGAGAGGTTCATGCCCTGGAAAACAATCGAAGGAAAAGAAATTGCCCCGTCTGCTATGCCTCAGTTAGAAGTCCTGTTTCAGGGCATGTTTGATAAGAAAATATTGCTCGATCTGGTAAGGCATTTCATAGTATTTGAACAGGAACGGCAGGACATTCATAAAAAACTGGCAGCCTATCATCAATATCATGCTGTTAATAAAGCAATTGAAGCAACGCTTAATGCTTCTAGCCCAAGAGGTGATAAGCGCTGCGGTGTTGTCTGGCATACACAGGGTTCGGGAAAAAGCCTTACAATGGCTTTTTACACTGGAAAACTTGTCTTAGCTCTGGATAACCCTACGATCGTCGTGCTGACGGACAGGAATGATCTGGACGACCAGTTGTTTGGTACTTTCAGCCGCTGCCATGAGCTGCTGAGACAAAAACCCGTACAGGCAGCTTCAAGAAGCGAATTAAAGCCGGAAGATCGATCCGGAATTTGAAGACGTAACAGAAGGCGAGGAAGTAGAGAAGAAAGAAAAGCTGAAAAGCAAATGGGCAAGGCTTGAAGCAATTGTTGGAAGCGAAAAACGCATAAATTGAGACCGGAATGGTATCATCGGGACGACGACAGGGGAATTATCAAGGTTATCATGACAGGTTCTGCAAGTGACGATGTAAGCTGGCAGGAGCATATCCGGACTAAACCGCGGCGCAGAGTTCTTGGAGACCGCATGAAAGATCCAGCCGACCCTCTTAAAATTGCTATCGTGCGGGACATGTGGCTGACAGGATTTGATGCGCCAAGTCTGCATACTATGTATATTGACAAACCAATGCGAAGCCATGGATTGATGCAGGCTATAGCAAGGGTGAACCGTGTTTTTAAGGATAAAAAAGGAGGACTCGTTGTTGATTATCTGGGAATAGCAGATGAGTTAAAGAAGGCATTATCCGAATATACCGAAAGTGGTGGCAGGGGTAAAACTGTATTTGATAAAGAAGAAGCGGTTGCAGAAATGCTGGAAAAAGCGATTAAAAAATACCAGAATAAGAGCATAGAGACCGCGCAGATTATTGAAGAATTAATAGAACTGGCAAAAGAGATGCGTGAGGCAAGACTGAGGGGAGAAAAATTAAATTTAAATGAAGAGGAACTTGCTTTCTATGATGCTCTGGAGGTAAATGATAGTGCGGTTAAAGTTCTGGGTGATGAAAAATTAGTAATTATCGCAAGAGAACTTGTTGATACTGTCCGTAAGAATGTAACAATAGACTGGACATTGAAAGAAAGTGTCCAGGCAAAATTAATATGTAAAGACCTGGCTGAAGTGTGAAACTCGGATTTCGTATCCATGAAAATCCATCAATTCCGTGCAATCCATGTTCAACGTTGCAATAAATCTGCATTCATCCGCGTTCATCTGCGGTTTTTTGGATTATAGCCCCAAAAGATTTTACACCCACCGCTTATCGAAAGTTTTTTATTTATGATCGTCCAATTAATTTTGGGTGAATATTCAAAGAGCGATACATTCTGGTGTTTTAGATGGTGATTCAATGAATAAATATCTTAAGATAGTCCTTTTCGGGTTTATATTGTGGCTGGTTCCGTTCATTGCAGGTTTTTTTTTCATTGATGCAAAAGGGAACTTCCTGATCCCAGAGACCTTCTTTAAGTCAATTATGATAGTTGTCGGAAGCCTTGTCAGCGTAATACTGGCAGTCAGGTACTTCAAAGATATAAAGAGTGACTTTGTAATCGAAGGAGTTTTGCTGGGAGTGATTTGGCTGACAATAAACCTGGCGCTAGATATCGTTTTAGTTTCAGCGGGATTCTTCCACATGAGGCTCACACAGTACTTGACAGATATTGGTCTTCGCTATCTTTCCATACCCATATACACTTTAGGTCTGGGATATGCGCTGAAGCAGAAGACTTGAATCTATTCTTTCTTTTCAAGAAATTCAAGTATAATTTCTTCAAGTTGTTTTTTATCTGAATACGAGCTTGAAGTTACATACCCGGTTGTATTCCCAAGCACCATTGCTGATGCATTAGCTCCAGTTTCATACAGGCACAGCACAGGTTTTTTATGCCTTGCAGCATGGCAAATCTCATATCCAACACCAACAGATGGGACTGTGATCTCAGCCACAACACAATCGCTTTCTTCGACCCAGTTCACGTCTTTTTCGTATATCTCCTGCTCTGTCATTTTAGCCTCCACTTTTTCAAGACCTTCAGCAGCCACATGTTCGCTGATGACCGTGAAATTTCTGGATTTCAGGAAGCGGATGATATATTGATATGTCGGGATAAGCTGCCTACCACCTCTGATCGAACCTGCAAAGAATATTTTGTTATAGTTTTGTTTTTTCATAATTAGAATATCTTCACAACACATCTCTGAAATAATGACCCGTCGTATATTCTCCAATATCGCTGCATCTCATTTCAATATCACAATCGTCTATTGCATCCCTGTAAATCCTTGTAATTTTTCCCGTCTTCTCCGGGTCATACATTCTTGCTTCTATCCTCATGCAATCAACTCCCGCTTTGATAAGGTCTGGCACATATTCAAGCATGCACAGCTCGCGTGAGTTCATAATATATGTTCTTCCCTGCAAATCGGTTTTTACAGGAAAGATAAAACCTTTTTCATCCTTCAGGCATACCTCACCAGCACCTTTTGGAAATAGCCCTCTGGCAAGATCGTGCTCCGAGACCATGAGAGGGAAATTTCCGTGCACGATGCATTCTGTTGAGCCGTAAGATGTCAGATTTTTTATCTCTTTCAGCGTGAGCTCAGGCGAAAGAGTTATCCTGTTGCTGTAGTTTGAAAGATATTCCAGTGAAAGTCTGTTGAAGACGTTGAAGGGATAATCGAGGACTATAGGCACTGTGGAATTCTGGTTCTTCAGATGAAATAAGACGCCAGGATTTGCAACAAGGAAACCATCAGGAGCTAATTCACTTTGCGACCTTTGCGTTCTTTGCGGTAAATAATAATCAGGCAATTCATTGATATTTTTCATTATCCGAGGTGTGCTGAAGAACACTTTGACTCTTTTTTTCCTTCCATATTCAGTTGCGTAACGTAAATTATCCAAACCAACAAATCTGAGTTCATCATGCCGAACCCCTGCGGATTCTCCAGACCGAAACCTAACGGTTCTCGACTCCCAAACAAAACGTATGCCCTGCGGGGCATACG
>JAJRAP010000267.1 GCA_028679855.1 Candidatus Methanoperedens sp. | reverse complement strand
TTAGAGACTTTTTATAATATATGAGAGATAACTTTGTTCTTCTTCCTCTTCCCATAACGTCAAGATAACCCTGGAAGGATATTATTAATGATGATAAGTACAGTGCTCAAAAACGCCTACGGCAGCCTCTTAAACCTATATGCTGTAGAAGGTGAGCGCGCAGTTTCTTGTGTAGTGTATATACACTACTTACCAAATAGAAGAAATGGGGCTCCGGCTTGCGAAACCGTTAAAGCGGCCCAAGACTATCCTGACGCTATGGTCCTCTTCTGACTAACACGCGAAAAGGATAATAACATCAAAATATTAATAGAGGGACTTAATATGAAAAAAGTTACTGCTGCAATTTTAACAAAAGATGGTCTTTTTTTTATAGCAAAAAGAAAGAAGGCAGATAAGTTAGCTAATAAATGGGAGTTTCCTGGTGGAAAAATTGAAAATGGCGAAACGGCAGAACAATGCTTAAAAAGGGAAATTGAAGAAGAATTAAGAATTAATGTGAGAATTGGAGACTTTTTTGGAGAAAGCTTTTATCAATACCCTCAAGGTGCAATTCAATTATTGGCATATTGGGTCTATTGGGAAAGCGGTAGTATAGAATTGATGGCACATGATGAATTTAAATGGGTTTCATTAAGAGAATTGGATGATTACGATTTTGCACCGGCTGATATACCTTTAGTTAAAAAATTGAAAGATGGGGAAAAAGTTGTTGATACTTGTTAGACTCCCCCTCCAACGCCTAAAACCCCCGCCAGCTCCCTTCCATAAACCACACTCCTCCCCCACAACTGGATCCTCGCAGGCGCAGGCACGGGCAAGACCACAACCATCACAGCGAAGATCGCATACATGGTCGAAAAGGAAAGCATCGACCTCACTCCCGAATACTCGCTCAACTTGAAGCAAGGAATATGAGGGAGAAAATTGAAAAACACTTTCAAGGACATAATTTAAGTTCATACTTGTATGCCAGAACTACGAACTCGTCCCAAAAACTCGTCTGGTTTACAGCCCATTCTTTGACCTGAGAAATCAAAGAAATCGAAGTACGACCTGACTCCTTTTTCCATTAGTGTTGAGTCACTACTTCCCTTTTGACAGGCAGCATTTCTTATATTTCTTGCCTGAGCCACATGGACAGGGAGCATTCCTGCCAACTTTTTTTTCCCTCACAGGCTGTTCAGGCTTGATAGCATCTGAATATATTTCCTCCTCATCTTCCTCTTCCTCATCCAGTGGCGATCCATTTTCAATATCTTCAACCTCTTCCTCAGCAGGATAAAATTCTAAGTAAAGGTCCTCAATATTTTCACGTGAAAAGTGAGCTAACGGATCAACTGTATATCTTTCGATCTCATATGTGGTATTGCCGTTAATAATTGATTCAACTTCTTTTTTGTCAATGAAAAAATTATTGATCCTTCCATCCTGAAATGCTTTTTTCAATACGGGAAGGACGGATTTATCCTGAAATTCTGCCAGGTCATCAGCTATCAGGCTTGCAAAGGCAATATTATCAGTCGTTTCTATCAAGTTTGAAATATGCCTCATGATTTCTTCTTTGTGCGACGGATATGTTTTTGCAAGAGCTACAAGACTTATTATGACTTCAGCCCGCCCAAATGGTTCCAGGGTTTCATCTTTTGTGAACTCGATGAGACTATCTATCCCATTTTCTCCAAAGTGATAAAAAAGACCAGAAACCTCCTCTGTTATCCTGTTTGTGATTTCATTCCGGCGATATCTGAAAACATCGAGCAAAAGCTGTAGAGCTTCCTTATTCTTGATAAGTGGGAGCATAAAAATCGTATGAATGGGTGTCCATCCTTTCCCAAGACCATCATCCCCCCAGTAATCACCATCCTGGATAATCCTTCGCAGGTGAAATACGGCATCATCCCTTTTTGAGATTTCAAGAGCAAAAGCCTTATTAACAAAAAGCTCAAGCCCAACCATTGTTTTGATCAATGATTGTGTATCCATTTCAGTTATTACTTCTTGAAGTTCATCCCAGTAATAGCTCGTATTTTCGTCTATGAGATCTTCAAGATCATCACTTTCTTCTGTTGTCTCAATACTTTCCAGTTCTTCTGCCAGTTTCATCAATCCCTTTTTTTTCACGGTTAAATGCCACATGACTTTGGTTCTTCATTATCAGTATAATACTTCAAAAGTTCACAGGTTGTAACAATACTTATATTTTTGTTATCCGTGTAATTTAAGAATTGAGTGAAAGCCTGCCAGTACCCGGTAGATTCATTTCCAGAAATCCATGGATGTATCACTACAACCATTGGTTCATTTTTTTCTTCACTTTCATCAAACTTGTTTATTAGAATGGAATACCATTCGGTTGAATTTATCTTAAATTTATTTGTGGCTGATAAATCACATAAATAAATAGTTTTAATTGATGTATTGTATGAACTTACTGGAACTGCATAGAAGCTGTGATTTGTCACTTTATATGGCTTTGAATAATTCTCATATCCAGGAATATATTTTAATCTGGAAATGAAGCCACAGTCATATGAAATGTTCAATGAATCCAGAATAGCATACGTGTCTTCATTCTGACTGTAATATTGCGGCCTAAAACCTTCAACCTCCCCAGAATAATTTTCCACTGAGTTTTTTGCATTGATCAATATTTCTTGCTGCATACTATAGTTCATTGTCGTGAGGTTCTCTCCAGTTTTCCACCCGTGAAATGCTATATCATGACCTTGTTTTTGAATTTCTTTGATGGTCAATCCATTATTTTGTGCAAAGGTTCCAGTTACATAGACAGTTGTGGTATAATTTCTTCGTTCAAGTTCCCCCAAAACCTTAAACAAATGCTCTCCCGTATTCTCTGCATCAATTTGCAGATTAATTACAACATTATTTTTTGATTGTTTGCCACTTGATAAATCGTTTATTTGATTATTTCTCTCTTGCGCGAAATTGGTAAAAGCCACGGTAATTCCAATAAATACCAATGCAATTAAGAGAGCTATTATGACAGTTTTTATATCAGTCAATCTGATTCCTCCTGAATTATCCGGATGCACAAATCATTATGAGCTTACTCCAAACATAGTTTACATGCTCATGTAAATAGCTTTCGTTTCGGATCCTCCACAGACAACCGGATGATGCCTCACCCAAAACCTAAATAACATCCAGACCATTTTCAATTCATCATGT
>JAJRAP010000266.1 GCA_028679855.1 Candidatus Methanoperedens sp. | reverse complement strand
TAGGTCAAGTATAAAGATTCATATTATTTAAATCCTTTTCCCGTTATTTCGCCAGCATCCTCCCCACAACCGCCTCCATCAGCCTCTCGCTGTCCGTCTGCGAGCAGCTTCAAGCTTATCGCAGAGGACATGATCTGGTCAACTCTGGCATCTATGCGGCGCTATCAGGCTGCATACATCACTTTACCATTTTTTGCAAAGTCAGTAATAAGAGAGTTACCACTTTCAAATTCTTCAGAAGTGAGAGTGATAATATCAAGAGGCACTCTGAATTTTTTTATAGTGTTAATCTCTGCTTCCTTCGTCAATCTTGCCCTTTCAAAAATATCTTTGTTCTGAAAATCCGGAGAAATTATCAGAATATCCACATCGCTATCTATAGTCGCTTTTCCCGTGCTGTGCGACCCGAATAGAATTATCTTTGAAACTTTCAATCCTTTTTCTTTCAAACAATTCTCAAAGAATTTAATGGCTTCTGCTATTGTGTCTTTAACCATTTTAATAACTCCTTCCCTTTTTCAAGTATCTTTTCTGTTTCATACATATCTTCAGGCAATTCCAGATCGATAATTTCAATAAGATAAAGCAGATTGTGAGTTTTGGGTGGAGCTTCTTTATTTTTTTGAATGATCAGACCCTTGAGCGCTTTTTCTATTGATAAATGGCACATGAAGACAGTATAAAAATACCGTTCTCCTTTGAACATGAATTCTGCGGTTTCCATGTCATAATCAGCTTGTTTGAACCATTCATCTTTATCCATGTATTTCTCAAGATTATAATTGGTTTAATTGCTTATTTGCTTTTCCCATCCTTACTTCTTAGAAAAATTTTAACCGCAGATACACACAGATGAACGCAGATTTGATATCTGGAAAGGATATTCATCTACCATATTCTCTATCAACCATGAGAATATTCTAAAAAAGAAAAGGTGAAGGGATTTCTCCCGTTATTATATTTTATTTGCCTATTTTTCTAAAATCCTGCGCACAAACCCAAGCACATTTCGTACATTCTCTTCTATAGAGTTGTTCATATTTGTTACTGTATCTTCTACCACATCTTCTTCTTTTCCTATATGCATATGAGCTGGATAGGTTGAAAGTTCACGATGATGCGGCGCTGTATCTATTCTGATTATTTCGTGCTCTCGCTGCCAGTGAAATGAGTATTTGGAATCAACCGGGTATCTAATATCCATATACGAGCCATCAACAAACATCAACCTCACTTTGTCGCTGTAAATCATTGGCGCTTCACCTAATATGTCAGGAAAATGATCCTCAGCACATCTGGCTATGGTGATTAACCTTTTTGAGAACATTATAATCTCTTTACGATGCCGCCAAGCAATTTTTTAAGGTCTTTTATATTTTGCTCATAAGAGAGTGCTGAAAGGTAGTCTTCGTATGCCGGGTGTTCTTCTATCTCGCCACACTCGATCCTTTTTTCGATGTCTTGAGGTTTTTCTGAACCATATTTTTTTAGTATGTAGTTTAGATATTCTTTTTGTTCAGAGATTTTTGATAATATGAGGAGTGTCTCTGTTTCAATACCTCCTATATGTGGGATAATTATTGATTCCTCAGATGTGGTTTGCATAAATCTGCCTTCAAATTAATAATAGTAGGTCTGTGTATAAAAAGATGCTGAGGGGTTACCCAAAAATAAGATTGGGCATCTGGGGGCCTTATCACAGCAAGCTTGCCGCCCTTATCCGAAATTAGCACACCCATGAAGAAACTCATCCCGATACTTGTGGATGCCAGGCATCCAGAATCATACAGGGACATGAAATGCTACATCTATGCCTTCGTTTTTAGCAATCCAGATTAAATGCTCAGTTAATATTATGCGAGGAATCACTAATGGTATACCAGCTTCCACTTCAAAAAAACACTGTTTAATGGTTTGGATTGTTGGATGATTAGAAATCTTTTTTATTACAGGATCGTTGATATTGCGCCATATTTGATAGACGTTTGTATCGAAAGCGTATTTCATTCCTTCACCGGCATATCTTTTTTACCTGCTTTATTTATATTGCGCTCGAAAATCAAGGCATTTTTGAGAGTCCCGACAGCAACTTCCTTAAGCTGCAGGTCAAACACGCTTCTTTTTTGTTTGGTAAGGATAAGAGTATTATTTTTATAATCCAAAATTAGTTTATCATGCGGATATATGCCAATTTTTTCACGAACTTTACAAGGTATTTCTATCTTTCCTTTTTCATCTACTTCAATAATTTCGGTTTCTGAGATCATATATTAATAAATGAATGGATGGAGTATAAAAGTATTTGTGTGATTATATTTTAAGCTTGCTGTCTGCTTTTCATTAGCTTTTCCCAGACTTCCTTCTTCACGTATCTTCCGCCCTCTTCAAGGTCTTCCTCTCTTACCTCGAATCCTTCAGAAGTAGTGAATCTTATTGTTTCGGACTTTCCTGGTATTTTTTCGGAAATCTTTGTTACCCATCGCCTTTTATGTTCCAACCAGCTCTCTAAACATGTAAGAGAACAGAAATCAAGGTCACCTCGTGGAATCGTTAATCCCCAGTCCAGTTCCTTCTCGTTAAATTCAACTCTCACGAAATGCCTGTCGATTAATTTGTGGCATTCGTCGCATTCGATTTTCTTGGTCATGACATCTAATTCTGACTATAATCGCACATCAAAAAAAAGAAAAGGTGAAGGGATTTCTCCCTTCGAATTTAGTTATTTATTTTCTCTGTCTGAGGACGAGGAAGGCTACTGCGAGTAATCCTGCGATTGCAAAGATTGCTTCAAAGCCTGG
>JAJRAP010000265.1 GCA_028679855.1 Candidatus Methanoperedens sp. | reverse complement strand
TATCTTATTTGATGAGGCTACCATTTCTTCCATCGTGATTTTTGAGGCTGCAAAAAGAACTTTCTGATCTGTGAGGGACTCTTAGAAGTTTTTGATGAATTTCATCTGCCCATTCGTTTGCTGCCTTTGTTCCACATGATGTGCATAATCGGCATTTGCAGGTAAATGGAACATATTTTTTCTTGCCGCATTTTGGACATTGATACGTCTTATAGCCGTTTTTGGACGTTTTACATTTTCTGAGCCTTTAAATTATTTATAAAACGATATTGGTAGAGCAAGTCAAACCCCTTAACCGATGACCAATGAATACCTTTTTGCACTGATGCAAAGAGATTACAGAAGAGGCTTCGGCTGTTTGTGTTCCGGCAGTACGGGCAACTTCATGGTGTTCACAAGAAGGGGTGAGTCGACTTCCTTGGCGCGCTCGCAAAGCAGCTCTTTCCCTTTTTGCGTCATGGCGAACATGGGAACTGAGGTTCCCATCTGGATAACAGGCAACACTATATCCCGCACAGTTCTTGAAGCGCATCCTGTGACAATGTCAAACGCTCCAATTAATGCTTCAGCCTCCTCGTTTTTTATTCCGGTCAAATGCGCCCCTATCAGTATTAAGTTAATCCCGCGCTCCTTTTCAATTGCTCGAAGTCTAACTGCGTCCTGCAGGTCAACCAGACTGACCGCGATGTTCCTGTAACCCATTTCGCAGGCTTTGATAAGACCACATGCCTGGTCTATGCGTGCCTTTTTTTTATCCAGCACCGTACCTCCACGCGCTTCTATCCCTGCTATAACTTCAGGTATCGGTTCAGTCTCGATAAGCCCTGACATGAGGGCGCCCATGCCCTGGACAAGTTCGGGATCTCCTGATATTACAGTGCCGGCGCCGTAGCATACTGTTACCGTGGTATCAAGAAGCCCGCGCCGCAGGGCTGTCATCAATATCTCGCTTGCCCCGAAGTTCACAAAAACACCGTGATCGAATCTCCTTTGCGGTGTGAACATTCCCAGTTCACGGATCCGGTATTCCATGTTCTTTTTTGCCTCATGCGACGTGAGCTTAGATACCCCTGAGGTCTTGCTGAACACAGGGCACCATTCTGCCACGGGTTCTCCTACCTCCACCACCTTGCCTTTCTTCACCATAACGCGTGTCTTTCCGAATAGTTCCATTATATGAGGTATTTCAATCACCTGCGAATTTGCATATCATCCGGGGTCAGTTTTCGTGCCATTAACAGCCTATTGGTCCGTAGTGTAATAAAATTTTGTTCACAGGCAGCTCTGAAATCTAAATCTATATATATCCAAAAGTATTACTGATACCAGAGGTGGATAAATGGAAGTAAAAGATGTCGGTCTTGCTGCTGTCATGATAGTTTCATCAATAATATTGACAGATAGGTGGCTTAACCGGTTTGGTGATTCTGATCCTGTAATTATCCTGTCAGCGATGCTTCTTGCTGGTTCTCTTGCAGCCATGATATTGCTGCTTGATTTGAGGCTTAGAAAAATCGAAGAGTCGATAAATGCAAAAGAGCGTTCAATAAGGATAAATATAAAAGGTGTAGAAGAGAACCTTGATAAAAAGATGGAAGCTATAGCCCAGAGCACCAGCCATTCGATCGGTGAGTTCTCTAAGAGGATATATCGCTAAGAGCCTCTTTTACCATATCAGTTATCTTTCCCATCATAGCTTTTGCCTCATCGGTATTGCGGATCTTCCTGATATCCACGCGTCCACTTGAGTATATCATTACGCTCCTTTCTTCAAGTTCAAAGCGCGCCACTCCGAGTTTAACAGAGCACCTGAGACCTTTTGCCCCGGTGCTGCGCAGAAGCTCGCACAACTTCTCTATCAATACCCGCTTTCCGAAATGACATTCTGCAATATAGCGCGTCGGGTCATCCACGCAGGGGCGGGATAAGCGGATGTCCATGATGATGATGTTGATTTTGTTGTAGCTCTTCTATTCTCTAATCTGGCGATACAATTCATCAATTTTTTCAATTAATTTCAACGATTCATGATATGTATTCTCAATCTCTTCCTTACTGATTTCTCCTCCAAAAAATGGATACCGCTCTAAAAAGTAAAATGCTGTGGCTTTCTGAGCAATCTCCCTGAATTCATCAAAGGATGGGTCATGTCCAACCATCTCATCAAGGAGTTCCTCAAGGTCATGGGTTCGCTTGAGCTTCCACCCTTTTGACAATAGAAATCCTTTCATGTATTTCTCGAGCATCTGTTGGATGAGGAATGCAGCCACCGAGCTTTTGCCCCCATGTTCTAACAGGATGCCAACTGCCTGCTTATCATCATCTCCTTTATTAAACCAGTCCTCAGGCAGACTTGATTCTTTATCTTGCATAAAGCTTCTTCCCTCGTCTTAAAATTTCTTCAAAAAACGGGTCGCCCTTTTCAATCCTTGTTTCAAGTTCCGAGGGAGTAACGATAATCGGTGAAAAAGCAAAACCCTTCCTCAGCTCTGAGACCAGTTTTCGAACCCTGACCCAGCGAGCAAGAACGGATTCATTCGTATCTTTTACTATGAGTAAATCGATATCGCTTTCATCTGTAGGATTACCGTATGCATATGAGCCAAAAAGTATTATCTGCTCAGGGTCATAGTCCTGCTTGAGACGTGTGACGATATTGTTGAGGATTTTTTTTGCTTCGTTGGTTCGATTTTTTGACTGCATAAATTATATGTTCTCTTCGGTTTTAAGACTTGGTTCAATTTGACATATCAGCAATAACTTCTTGGATGTGTGGTTTTAGCCCGGGTATGTCTTCTTTCAATACCAGCCATACTTTTTCAAGGCTAACCCTGAAATATAAATGAATTATTTTATCTCTCATCCCTGCTATGTCCATGAGATATATCGTTACATCACGCTTTATACGTAGACCACCTCCCCTAATATACTCTCTTTTAATTCAGTCCTTACATCTTCTTTCGGTACGACATCCACTTTGGTCCCAATAAGGTCAGCTAAAAAATTCTCCAGATTTACCAGCTTGAGGAGGCTTATCGGTTTTTCAAACTCGACAAGTATGTCAACTTCGCTCTTTTTCTTCTGCTCACCTCTGACATAAGAGCCGAAGATACCGATTTTGCTTACATTGTACCTTTGTCTTATTGCTGGTTTTTGCGCTTTAAGGATTTGTTTTATTTCTTCGAGGGATTTCATATTACCTCTAAATCAGGGTACTTCATTGTATATTCTTTCAATATCCCATGCAAATCCTCTTTGAATGTTCTGTTTTTAGATAAGAAGAAAAATGCAACATCTCCACCAAAAATATATATTGGGGAGGCAATTATATTTGCTTTCAATTTTTCTTTTATTTGGCTAAAAAATTGTTTTTTTAGTATTGAATTTCGTATATTCCCATGTTTATCATCATCATTGGTTAACATTGGTATGTATGTAAAACGCTCAATTATATCAATGCCTAGAATAATTTCTTTAATTAAATCAAATTTAAATAAATCTCTCACATCACCAAGATATCCTCTATTCATTCTAATCCAATATAATTATTAGAACCTTGTAATAAAGTCGTCGCTAAATTCATAAGACGATCGGTACTCAAGAATCCTCATCCTTTCAGCCTGTTCTCCCCATTCCCCCTGCTATCTCCACCGCCCTTCCCGTTACCTCAACATCACTCCATTACGCACGCCTCTATTATCAAAAATCACATCAAGAACCCCACCTCATCTCCATATGACCCTGCTGTTCCCTTTCGTCATGGAAACAACAACGAGCTCATATTCTCTCCATAACAAGGTAAGGCCCCCACTCTACTTACAGGGTGCCTTTAATTTTCAGAATATTCAATATGCTTGATGTGAAAAATCTATGGCTTAAACCTTTGACCTTGCACACACCTTACCGAACATGTTGTATGCTACGGCACCTATGTAGAAGCCTCCAAAGATCATTATCAGTAAACCCAGAATAGGAATGCCCGACAGAACTGCTAGAACAAACCAAAGGGCTATCACGACGATATACACCATAAGATAATCTCCGAATACAGATTTTATCCTCGATATCACTTCTCCAACCCTGAACGCCGCGCCAAAGTTATTCTCCTTAACGTACATGGATAGAGCCATCGGGACCAGGAACCCCAGAACCACTGCAAGGAGCAGAGCTATTAGAAAGCCCCCTGCCGCACCTGCCAAAGTGCCCATCAACAGTTCTGTATTACGAGATAGAGCAGCCGCTACCATGCTCCCTGCTGATACGAGCAATATCAGGATGGGGATTATCATGTATATCACCCATATGATGGCTGCCATCAACCCGTTCATGAACAGATTTCCCCAGTCATCCCATTTCGACATGCCTGATTTGCCATCCATGGCTCCTCTCATAACCTTCAGAAGGTACCCGTATGCAATGAGATCCACGATCGGTATCAACAAAACTATGCCTCCGATAAGGACTTTCTGGATCCATTCGCTGTCTCTTGACGGGAACTTTATTTCTTCTATTATATCCATATTAACCACCTGTTTCGCTTGCATAAGTTCAGTCTTATGAACTATTATAACATCATTATTAATCATTATTAAAGCTTTCCTATCTATTATCGCTCAGTACTCTGCAACATCGCGAGTTTATTTCATCATCGCACCTGATATCTGAAGTGCTCTTCCCGCCACCTCAACAGCGTCCCTCCCCAGAAGCCTTATCATCGCCTCCTTCCCCACGCCCCCGGTATCAAAAATCACATCGGGAACCCTTCCACCAGCCCTTTTAATAGCCGCACTCACGCCCCATTCCATTGTAGCCACATCTTCGGGTTCATCCTCCCTTGAAAAAGAAGCTTTCTCCAATCCAATATTTTCACATGCATAAAGCGTTTCCTTCGAATACCGGATGTTCATCGCAGCCTTCATCGAAGAGTCAAAGCGCATCGCCGTCAGAACCATCCTTGCAATGTGGCTGCTCGCGCCAAAAGCCACGCAGCCCACGGCATGAGGTGCGCCTTTGTGCCTGACGATCCTTCCCTGGACAGCAGCCACATCCTGCGGTGAAGAGGCGTTAGAGACAGCCATTGCGATATTGCAACCGACTTCTGGGATAAGTTCAGGCGCCATATTTTTTTCTATAATTTTAACAGCTTCCTCAACTTTTCGCAAAACCTGATACTTTTGCGCATCTGTAAGCAGTGGTCCTATCTGGTTCACGGGCGCGCTGCCTGTGCCGATCACCACACTTGCCAGTATCGCCTGCTCCACGAATTTCTTGGCTCGTTGTGCGGCTTCAAGAAGAGGAGTCCCTTTTGCCAGCTCTGCAGTTATTGCAGCAGAATGAGTGCATCCAGAGCCGTGCGTCCCCCCATTTACCATCATCCCTTCGATATACGCAACCTCGCCGTCAAAAAAAACATCAGTAAACTCAAGATGACCTCCAGTCACAATGACGGCATTCGCACCCATGTCATAGATTTTTTTTGCTGCCTTCTTGGCATCC
Source organism: Candidatus Methanoperedens sp. (assembly GCA_028679855.1). Lineage (GTDB taxonomy): Archaea > Halobacteriota > Methanosarcinia > Methanosarcinales > Methanoperedenaceae > Methanoperedens. Next base: position 155 of record JAJRAP010000265.1, on the reverse strand, counting down.
TTGAGGTCTGTTATCTTCAAACCCGACAACCGCTCTGCTTCAGCCACGTTCGGTGTGATCACTGTGCAATGGGGCATGAGTTCCTCGATCAGGACGCTCACAGCATCAGCCTTCAGCATTTCCCCGCCAGCTTCTGCAGCCATCACAGGGTCGAT
>JAJRAP010000264.1 GCA_028679855.1 Candidatus Methanoperedens sp. | reverse complement strand
TTATCGTATCGCAATATTTGGGGATAGCAATGCCGCTCTCGTCCAGGGAAGTGTAGAGACACTTCTCAGGGGGATCGGCTGTACTGTCAGGTAAGGTATATTACAGGAAGATAAGGTATATTAGTCATTAAAGCACGAAAACATGAAGTGATACCATGGTGGAAAAGACAAAGATCAGACCGAAACTCAATGATCTAAAGATCGGAGATGTACTGCATGTCGGTACAGAAGAGAAAGAAATATTCAGAGTGACCAAACTCGGTGAGAACACCTATATTCTCGACCAGGGAGGGGATCTCAGGGAATACGGACGGGCTGTGATGGCAAAGAACATCTATGGTTTTGCCGAGAAATATAAAGCAGTTTACTGGATAACAAAAGAAGAAAAATAATTTTCCAATAGGCATTACACCTCGACTTTAAATATCGCGGTTTCGATCAGTTCCCGGGTTATCTCTGGTAATTTCCTGGCATACTTTTTAAGTTTTCTGGATTTGCAGTTCTCAAGCGCGTACGCGAAGATTATTGGTATGCCAACTGTGGCGTCAAGGTACGGGATAATGTTGCCTTCTCCTGCTTTCGGTATTTTGCCCCATGACTTGCCTTCGTTGATAGTGGCACCTGACAGCCCGCCTGTGTCCGGACGGTCTACTGTCACCTGGATAACATAATTCTCACCAGGACATTCCATACCAAGGATCTGGGATATCATGGGCCCTGTCTGTTGCAGGAAATTCTTTGGCACACCTCCCCCCACTTCAAGCGCTGCGCGCTCGATATTATTTATCATGCTGTGGTGCACTATCGCTGCGCTCTCAAGTGCGTCCATTGTAGGGCTCGGGTCAACGAAGTCTCCGGGGAAGAGCTCCTTGCAGTTCTTCTTCGCACATGCGATAAGGGGCAAATAACTTGTGCCCATCCCAACCGAGGAGTCGGCAAAAGCAGGAACGAACACCGGAACGTCATGTTTTGCTGCGGATGCGATGAATGATCGTTCAGGATTCTTTGAAGACTCAAGCACTCCGTCACCCAGGACTTTATAATAATGCGCTGTCGAAAATTTCTCAGGGAATTTGTTTTGAAGAAGCGCTTTCTGGGTTAGTGTCTGGACTATCTTATCCTGAGCAATAAGCGTGCGTTCCATATCGATATAAACATCATATATCCTTACTACATCATTCTCTGCAAGTTCGTTATCATCCGCAGTATGATCGCCCTGGTGAACAGGCAGCCCGTATGCAAAATGCATATCATGGTATGTATTCGCACCTGTGGTGACGATCCAGTCGATAAAACCATTTTCTATCATCCTGGTGATGCCCCCGCCCATACCCACAGGCGTCATAGCTCCTGCCAGCGTAAGGCAAATAGTGGAGTTCTCATCTATCATGGTCTTGAAAAGATGGCAGGCTTCTGCAAGTCTTTTCGCGTTATACCCCATCCCGTCAAAGACATTATCGACCAAGTCTGTAATGGTCATGTTCTTATTGATAGAGATGGGCAAGATCGGGTTACCACCCCAGTAATCATGCTTCGTATGGCGCATACTAATTTGTCTCCGGATAATTAAAGCAAAACTATTACTTTCAGATATCCGGCGAGCTATTTAAGAATATGCAAATATTGCTTTAACAATCTTCAAGACGAATGGAGAGATAAGAAAAGTTCTAAAGAGCAATTTCGACATAAATATATCGAAAAAGGACCTTCAGGTAATGCCATTGAATGTCCCATACTGAATAGGGCAAGAGAGATGGGTTTAGATTGAAAATCATGCAGCATTCTCCATACTTCCTTCGCTGGTTATATATAGTTTCACTGCATATGGAACTATCAGAAATTGTGTTGGGGATAGACTTTGCTTTGTATAATTAATTTCGATATAAGCCTCCGGTGGTATCATGAAAATATATACTAAAAGACTTGTATTTGATGAAAAAATTAAAAAGACAGAATGCCTCCTAGATGCGGTTGAAGATTTTTTGAGGAAGAGTTTACCTGGAAACTCGGATGTCTTAAGATACGCCATTGTTGAAGTGGAAGGAGACCAGAAGACAATTGAAGTAGCTTTAATAAAAGATTCTGATGAAATTCAAAAAGGTGACCTGAGGAGAACCACTATAGTTCCCGGAATAGATGACGGAGGAAAAAAATTCGTGGTGGCAAACATTGTTCCGACGGGTGTAAGAGCAGAGATCGGCGGATGGATCGGAGATGCTACCCCAGCGACCAATGTATTAGCTGAAATATCAGATTATGTTATAACACACCCGAATGTCCTGAATGCTGCTTTCCTGAACTATGGAAGAGATAATGTCCTTTATACTGAAGGATACCATCTGGACCAGTTCTTCAGTAAAAGAACAGCATTAAGAGAATTAACGACTTCTAAAAGGCATAATAGAATTGGTGTAATTCTGGACAGAGGAGCGATAGAAGTAGACAAGGAGAGTATTAACATCGCCATCAACACAATCGAGTCTCTAAGGGCAGTAGGTGGGATTGAAGTAACAGATTATGTGATTACTGATGACGCTGTCGGTGGTCGTGCTGTCAGAATGAAATCCGGAGCATTTTGCGGAGAGGTAAAAAATCCCGGGGCTTTTTTGAAACCGGCTGAAGAGCTTATAAAAAAGGGTGCTCAAGCCATTGCTATTGCAACATATATCTCTATATCAATGGATGATTTAGATGCCTATTTCCGGGGAGAAATCCCCAATCCTTATGGCGGAACAGAAGCTTTGATATCCCATACAATTTCAAGGGCATTCAAGATACCTGCGGCCCACGGCCCAATTCTATCTAAAGAAGAAAAAGAAAGAATGACTGCTAAAGGTCTGGTTGATCCAAGAGCTGCTTCGGAAGTGGTCAGTCCAGGATATCTGGGTTCAGTATTGCGGGGGTTACATCAATCTCCCCGCCCAGTAGATCCTTCTTTTTTGGCACCGAACGATATTACTCTTAATGATGTAAATGCAATAATCGTGCCTCACACATGCTGCGGAGGAATTCCAGTTTTAGCCGCACAAAAAAACAATATTATAGTAATCGCAGTCAAAGAGAACAGGACTGTTCTCAATGTTACTCCAGAAAAACTTGGTTTAAATAATGTAATAGTGGCTGAAAATTTTCTTGAAGCTTTCGGAATAATCTCGACGATAAAAGCCGGTGT
>JAJRAP010000263.1 GCA_028679855.1 Candidatus Methanoperedens sp. | reverse complement strand
TACCTGCATATCAGGTTAAAGCGATGCGAGTCTGAAATATTCAATATCGCTAAAAAATATGGAATTGCTTCAATAGAAGAGTTTGAAAACCGATATAAAAAGGGAGAAATTGAAGAAGAAGGAACATGGGAAGATTTCTTCAAGTTAGACCATCTTGAGGCAGAAAGGGCATCTCTAAAAAAAGCATTAGAGGCAGTCCAGTGAATATCAACAAAAGACTATCTCAAAATGCTGAGATCGAATTCTCAGATATTGTTGAAATGGCAGAGGAATCTGAAGACAAACTGCGGATATATTTAATCGATGAAAGTTTTATTGATGTGTGGTTTTCAAGAAAGATGGAGGGGCGGTATGCGTATCATTGGGAACGAGGGCATATTGATGGGAAAATTTACAGACATGACAACATCCCTCATAAGAGATGGGAATATGTTGCAACTTTTCCAAAGCATTTCCATAATGGACATGAAAACGAAGTTGGTGAGAGTTTTATCAGTGATGAACCTGCCGAGGCAATCAAGGAAGTACTGGAATTTGTAAGAAAGAGCATTAACTTATCGAGGGAAAGCTAAAGGTGGCACAGCGAGACACAGACTGAAAATAATGGCAGAAACATGCGATTCCCGTATAACAAATCTGCGTTCATTTGCGTTCATCTGCGGTTTGTTTTCACAATAAATTATAAAAAGGATTATATGACATAAAGTTTGAATCGCAACCTATAGGCAGTGGCTGCACGGGGATAGCGTGCACCGTCATTTTCATAGAAAAATCCAGATAAAAATTAGCTCCGCATCTCTATGCCTGGTATAAAAGAGTCGGCTACCGATACTGTTTCTTGTCCATTTATGAACCGCAGTTCATGGCTGACTCTATGGCGAAGATTGCGATATGTTATCCCGCCCCCTTTCCGGACGGAAATTGTTGCCCGAATCGAAGAGGAGCAGAAATTGGTCGATGCAAATAAGAAACTGATCGAGCTTTTTGAGGAGAAGATAAAGGAGAAGATTGCGGAGGTGTGGGGCTAATAAATGGAACAGAAAAAATGAAAAAAATCCGTGCATATCCGTCCGATCCGTGTGCATCCATGTTCCGCCACCTGGCCGCTGACCCCTGCGCACACAAACAGGCGCAGGCACAACCCTTCCAGATACCGCCGGCGCGCACGCGGCAGGTTTTCAGGGCAGACCGCCGCTCCTGCCCAGCGTATTGAACTTTTCATTTTTGCTATTATTTCTTCTCGCTCTGGACTACCTTTGCCCCGCGGTTCATTGCAACCTTTCCAGTCCTCACCATCTCTTTGATCCCGAACTGGCGAAGTAACTGCTTTATCGCATTTATCTTGCTCTCGTCGCCTGTCACTTCGACTATAAGCGATTTCACGCCCACATCCACTATCTTTGCCCTGAATATGTCCACTATCTGCATCACTTCGGCGCGTGTGTCGGAATCCACACCAACCTTGATGAGCGCAAGCTCCCTGTTCACCGAATCCTCTTGAGGTATATCTGTCACCCTTATCACATCGATGAGCTTGTTGAGCTGCTTCATTACCTGCTCAAGCACGTTGTCATCTCCGCTCACGACTATTGTCATGCGGGAGGTATCCGCGTTCTCAGTCACGCCCACGGCAAGGCTTTCGATGTTGAACCCGCGCCTTGAGAACAGACCCGCAACTCTTGTCAGGACGCCAGGTTTATTTTCTACAAGAACGGCAACTGTATGTTTCATTTATCTCACTCCAGGTCCAGTATTTCATTGATAGCGGCACCTGCGGGTACCATCGGGGAGACGTTTTCCTCACGCTCTACAACAAAATCAATAACAGTTGGACGCTCTGACTTCACAGCTTCTTTGATAACATCTTTCACATCGCTCTTCTTCCTGGCGCGAAGTCCCAGTGCGCCATAGGCTTCAGCAAGCTTCACAAAATCCACGCTGCCCTCAATGCACGTCGAAGAAAAGCGCCTGTTGAAGAACAATTCCTGCCACTGTCTCACCATTCCCAGGAATCCGTTGTTCAATATCGCTACGATGACCGGAATGTCCTCCTGGACGACCGTAGCCAGTTCCTGCGAGTTCATCTGGAAAGAACCATCGCCTGCAATATCTATGACAGTTGATTCTGGTTTTCCTACCTTGACGCCCATGGCGGCAGGGAACCCGTATCCCATTGTGCCCAGACCTCCACTTGATATGAACGTGCGCGGATTCTTGTAGTTGAAGAACTGGGCTGCCCACATCTGATTCTGCCCAACTTCTGTGACTATTATGGCATCAGGGCAAATCTCACTTATCTGCTCCACAACGAACTGGGGGCGAAGGAAGTTGTCCTTCTTATAAGTGAGTGGGAATTCTTTTTTCCACGCGGCTATCTTCGTATTCCACGCCTCTGTTTTCATCTGCTCCTGTTTAACGAACTTGAGCATTGATTTGAGGATGTTCTTAGCATCCCCGACTATCGGGACGTCCACCCTGACGTTTTTTCCAATTTCTGCAGGGTCGATATCGATATGTATTATCTTCGCATTGGGGGCGAACGCCGATATCTTACCCGTAACGCGGTCGTCAAACCGTACACCTATGGCAATAATAAGGTCAGATTCCTGGACTGCGTAATTGCCGTATCTCGTGCCGTGCATGCCCAGCATACCAACAGATAGAGGGTGAGCAGATGGGAAGGCGCCCATGCCCATGAGAGTGGTAGTGACTGGCGCCATGATGCATTCAGCAAGTGCGCGCAATTCCTCCGTGGCATTAGAGATAATTATGCCCCCTCCAACGTAGAATATGGGTTTTTCAGATTTGAGTATGAGTGCTGCAGCCTTTTTGACCTGCTGTTCATTACCAGTGTACGTTGGCTTATATCCGCGCAGTTTTACTTCCTGCGGGTATTCGAATTCTATGGTTTCGATCTGTGTATCCTTGGGAACATCAATAAGCACTGGTCCAGGTCTTCCTGTCCCTGCTATATAGAAGGCTTCCTTGAATATCCTGGGGATATCCTTTGTGTCCTGCACAAGGTAATTATGTTTAGTTATAGGGAGGGTTATTCCAGTGATATTTGCTTCCTGGAATGCATCGTTGCCTATAAGTGGTCGGGGTACCTGACCGGTTATGGCGATGATCGGTACAGAATCCATGTAGGCGGTGGCAATTCCCGTAACGAGGTTTGTGGCACCAGGACCTGAAGTGGCAAGGCATACACCCACATTTCCGGTGGCTCTTGCATAGCCATCTGCAGCATGCACAGCTGCCTGTTCATGCCTTACAAGTATGTGCCTTATATCGGCATCGTACAGTTCATCATACAGGGGCAGTACCTGCCCGCCGGGATATCCGAATATTACTTTGACGTTCTCCATGTGGAGCGATTCAATGATGGCCTTTGCGCCTGACATTTTTGGCTTTGTCATTTTGATTCACCATTAACACAGATTAATGTTTAATAAATATTTCCTAACTTTTCTTCTGTTCCTGCTGTATGAGCCTGTTTATGCCCTCAAGCACAGCTTCTACAGAAGCCATTATGATATCCGTGCGCGCCCCCCGGGCTGTTATTGTCCTCCCGCCCTTGCTAAGCTTTACCCATACTTCCACGAGCGCGTCAGTACCTCCTGTTATCGCATCTACGTGGTACTCGTCAAGGTGAATGTCAGCGATGCCTGCTACAGCTTTGTTAAGGGCATTTATGGCTGCATCGACGGGTCCTGTTCCAACTCCAGCCTCTACAACGTGGTTACCATTGACCTTCAACCGTATAGAAGCTGTGGGCATCACAGTATTGCCTGCAACCACAGTGAGCTCCTCAAGCTTGACCTTGGCTTCCTGGTAGATACCAAGCACGGTCTCAGCGATCGCCTGCAGGTCTGCATCAGTGACCCGTTTGCCTTTGTCACCCATCTCTTTCATCCTGCCGACTATGTCATCTATCTGCTTTTCAGTGGCAGAAATGCCAAATTCTTTAAGCGCGAGCACGACAGAGCTTCTGCCTGCATGCTTTCCCAGGACTATGCGCCGCTCGCGTCCCACAAGTTCAGGCGTGATGGGCTCATAGGTCGCTGTATTTGCAAGTAGCCCGTGCACGTGTATCCCTGCCTCATGAGTGAAAGCGTTCCCGCCAACGATGGCTTTGTTCGGGGCTACCGGGATGCCGCTTAGCCTGCTTACCAATCGAGACGTAGTATACAGCCCTTTCAGATCGATATTCGTCTTTATCCTGTATAATGAATATAAGACCATCACGACTTCCTCAAGCGAGGTGTTCCCCGCCCTCTCTCCGATGCCGTTTATGGTGACGTGCGCTTGCTGGGCGCCAGCACGCAGTGCTGCTACTGTGTTGGCTGTTGCCATCCCAAAATCGTTGTGGCAGTGCACGCTTATAGGTGCACGAAGCTGTGACAACTCGCTGAAGATTTCATAAGACCTCTCGGGAGTAAGGATGCCGACGGTATCGCAGAAGCACAGCCTGTCAGCGCCTGCATCTATACCTGCATTGTACACGGATCTCAGGTAATCAAGGTCAGCGCGAGATGCGTCCTCGCCGCTCAATTCCACTATTAATCCATGTGATTTCGCATATTCTGTCATTTCGACAGCCATCTGCCGCACTGTATCGCGGTCTTTTTTCAGTTTTTCCTGGATGTGCAGGTCTGAAACAGGTACGACAAGGTGGATTGATTCAACGTCGCAGCCAAGTGCGGCATCGATATCCTCCTTCCTGATCCGGCAGTAGGAGCAGATCTCTGCATTCAACCCCTCATTCGCTATTTTCTTGATCGAGGCGCGCTCACCGTCTGATGTAATGGCAGAGCCTGCCTCGATTATATCCACTCCAAGGCTGTCAATTTTCTTTGCTATCAAAAGCTTGTTTTCGGTCGTCAGCGAAACACCGGGTGTCTGTTCGCCGTCTCTCAAAGTTGTGTCAAGTATTTTCATGCGGTCAAATAAAACGATTCCTTCTGTTCATTTGTATCACTGGTAAGCCTCTTAAATAGGGGTACCATTAGAAAAACCTATCTACTATCTCCACCGCCATTGTTATCAACTCAGCGCTCTATTGAAAAATACCTCGTAGTCATCCCGAAAGACGTGCGCAAGGCTCTTGGGATAAGGATAGGTGAGACCGTGGAATTCGTTATCGAGAAGGGCAGGGCAGTGCTTTATCCACATCGCGGGAGCGCCGCATCGGTGAGGAGGATTCATGGCATAATCAAGCATAAAGGCACGATAGATGAGGGAATAGAGGAAGGATACAGGGCTATGGGGAAGCATGATATAAGGGAGATCGTTACTGATGATGGTCACTTCGATAATGTGGAAGGTATAACGAGGATGGATATTCTTCTCTAACGGATTATATATTATTGGTCATAGGCTGGCATTTTTGTCTCCCCGGAATTCATTGCCATACTCAGTATGTCATTCGCATCAATTATTCTTACATTATCAAAAGAACCTTCCTTTTTCTTTTTCGTCACGAAAACTTTTTCCGCCTTAATGAAACTTGATCTTTCAAGGAAATTCTTAATGTCGTTATTGGAATATCTGCCCCATTTTACTTCTCCTACCAGAACAGGCTTGCTCCTGACGGTTATTATGAAATCTATTTCGCTTATACTCGTCATGTAATATTCTTTTTTTCCCATATGTATCGAAGCAAATAGCTCTGCAATAAGATTCTGAATTGCCAGGTTTCTCAATTTCTCAATGGCTGGCATGGCTTCTTCAAAACTCACTTCCACCTCTTCAAAATCGTATCTGTCATCCAGATAATAGAACGCCTCCATTATCGGAGATGCCAATTTGTACATTTTTTTCTTTGATGAGTAAACAGGCAGGGATTCAATCAATCCCATTTTTTCCATATTTTTTATATATGGGATTATCAGCGAGCTGTCTGCCCTATCAATTATCTTCCTCCCGGCAAGCAGGGATGCTATGTTCTTATAATTCCATTCTCCAGCCCCCATCGTTCTCATTATGGCTTCATACATCCGTGTGAACTCCCTTTCCTCCTCAGTGAATATTTCACCTGTAAGCGCCGGCACCGTAAGCTTCGAGTATTTCATAAGTTCGTATATGGCTTTTCTTGTATCTGCTTCACCTTTAAGAAAAGGGATTGTCCATGCGTCTGCAAGGTAAGGCGAAAGCTCTACTGCCTGCACAATGTCCATATTTTTTGCAAGTTCCCTTATAATATTCGCAGGTTTTATCAGTCCAAGCCGGTACTGCATGGTCAAACCGAGAAGCGGTGATCTCTTTCCAAGCATGTTTTTTATCACTCTCATGCCTGAGCCTGAAAGCAGGAGATTTCCCCGGGGATGAACTATGGAAATATTTTCCAGAACTGATTCGGGGAGCCTCTGGAATTCATCTATTACAACAGTGCTACCTCTATTAAGCAAATCCACAACTATTTTTGAGAACTCATCCATATTGCTTATTCGGTTCATGACAAATTTTTCAGCCAGAATGCTCCCATCCCTGTTTACCCTGAAAAAGACATCGTAGTCAAGGAAGTTCCTTATCAGGAAGGTCTTTCCTACCTTCCGTCTTCCGTAAATCAGTATCCAACCCTTCATCTTCTTAATCTCGTCCGCTTCATCGCGATATATGATTTCTGAACCCATGTTCATGAATGGGGGTTCAGGAGTTATATACTTTTGTAAATTAGAAAAACCTGTCCACTATCTCCACAGCCCTTGCTATCAACTCGGCGCTCTTTTCAAGGTCTGACATGCTAAGCACGGATACGGGAGTATGGATATACCGGGTGGGCATGCTGATAACACCCGTGGGTATGCCTTCTTTCGTGAGGTGTATGGCGGATGCGTCAGTTGTCCCGCCGCTGCCCACTTCAAGCTGGTAAGGGATATTGTTTGCCCCGGCAGCTTCCTTGATCCATTTCAATACAGGCTCGGGAACGATAATGCCCCTCCCATCGGCATCGCTAACCGTTACGGATGGTCCTTTTCCCATCTCGATGGCTGAATCTTTCTTGTCGATCCCCGGATGGTCGCCAGTTATGGTGACATCGGTAGCCAGTGCAACATCAGGATTCAGCCTGAAAGCGCTTGTTTTTGCACCTTTAAGCCCTACCTCTTCCTGCACTGTGAAAACTGCATGGACTGTAGCTTTTACGTCCTTCATCTGCCGCAGCGCATCGATGAGCATGACGCAGCCAGCGCGGTTGTCGAATGCTTTGCCTGTGACCCTGTCGTTGCCAAGTGACTGGAAGTCTATGTCAGATGTGACGGGCGTTCCCGCCTTCACACCTATTTTATCGGCTTCATCCTTGCTCATTGCACCGAAATCGATGAACATATCGTCTGCCTTTACCACCTTATTTTTGTCCTCCTCCTTAATCGCATGAGGAGGTTTTGAGCCCAGCACACCGTAAATCGGTCCGTTCTCGGTATGCAGTATCATCCTCTGGTTAAGGAGTGTCTGGTCGAACCAGCCGCCAGTCTTCGTGAACCGCGCAAAACCCTTATCGTCCACGTATTTTATCATAAGACCTATCTCATCCATGTGCGCCGCGAGCATGACTATGGGTGAGCTGCCATTTTTTGTAGCGATGAGGTTTCCCATCCTATCTGTTTTGATCTCGTCCACGTATGGTTTTACTTCTTCTTCTATTATCTGCCTGACATTTCCTTCGTAACCGGAAACGCCGTGCGCATTGGATAATCGTTCTAACAGGGTTTTCATGTCGGTCATGATGCTTTCACTCTCGTAGTGTAATGGCAAGGGGGAGTAATTAAAGTATTGGAGACGAGACAAGAAAGCCCCTATCGGGGCAATGTATAAAAAAAGAAATTCGCCGGTCTATCGACCGTGCGAACCATTACAGCCTTGAGATCCCGAAAGATTTCAGGAGCACCTCTTGATTAATCCTGCCGCTTGTAAAGCTCTTGGCACTGTTTAGCTCATTTATCGTGATCTCAGCAGGAGCAAAAACACCGGCATCGACCTTAAAGAAGTCGAAACCTGCCTCCTTGAAAGTTGTGAAGAAGGGTTTTCCATAGGAGGAGGAGGTTTCCGAAGGCACTTTGGTTATCAGTTCTTTTACCTTCTCGACGTCATGCTTCACGTTATAATATGTTTTTCCACAGTATATTATGCAGTCGTTGGTCGAGCCCATGCATTTTGTACTATCTCCCACGATAGGGGAAATAGGAGCGATACCATACCCGCTTTTTATGGTGTTGATATCGAATCCTATGGATTCCATCTTATGGATGCCAGTCTCAACGATCCGGGCTGAAATCTGGACTGAACCTGCAATGGAAGCTGTGGGAGCAACCACAATATAAAGATTGCGCGCATCTATGTTGCAGTCTTTTGCTATTTTATCAGTGACCTCCTCGGGCGGGAGCTTATCAGATTCCAGTACGAGCACCGCTTGGTCACAGGAGTCCTTATAGTTGATCTCTGCATAGAGCTTCTTTGGATTCAGGGAAAGAGCGCGAGCCGGACCGGAACCCATGGCAAAGTACTTCCCAACGCTAATACGCCATCCAGCGTATTGTGAACCCATGCACGCAACTACCGGGTGGTCGGTATTAACTCTGATTGCAGGAACCATAATACCATCCAGGTCAAATGCGACATACTTGATATCAGCCAGGTCTGCAAGGCATATCTTTGACAGATACATCCCAGCTTCGTAGCCACCATCGACGTTCACTCCAGCATCCACTACCGTTGCCCCGTTTTTATATCCATGTACTTCTACATTTAATTTGTTTGCTCTGTCAAGCATCTCGTTGAATGCACAGAGCCCGGTTTCATTTACACTTATCATATTCGATTCTCCAAAAT
>JAJRAP010000262.1 GCA_028679855.1 Candidatus Methanoperedens sp. | reverse complement strand
GCTGATGCTAGTGAGGATAGAGAACGAGAAAATCAAAGAAAAAATCAATGAATTAAAAAGAACGAAAAATTTATAAAAAATTAAGAGGCTGTGCCGGGTTCAGCCTCGATCTCAGTTTTCCTGACCTCTACTCTTCTAAGAGGATATATCGGCTTCACATCATGATATATGCTGGCTGAGAGCTTTCCAGTTACGATTTCCTGGACGAACTGTTCCATGTCCATTTCTTTTGCTTTTGATGTTATCACGCTGTTCATTATTGAGCGGATAGCTTTTACCTGATTCGCCCGTGCTCTCTTGATCGTGTAGCATGATGGTTTTACTCTAACTGTATAGCCATCTTTTGTTAATACCGAAATATTCGTCTCAATATTCGATGTCGATCTCTTTATTAGTGAGCGCAGGTAATCCTGTGTAAGCTGATGACCAGTAAATTTCGTGTATGCGGAATCGCCACCCACGCTGTCAACTTTTAAAACTAATTTAATATTTTGTTTTGAAAGATCATTAGTTAATTCCCCGAGTGTTACTTCGATGACCCTTCCGATCAATTTTTCAGGCACGTCTGCCACGGTCTCTCCAATATTCGCTTTTCCGAACATTTCAGGTGCAACAAGGTTGTACCATTGCTTGGCTTTCCAGCCTTCTGTTTTTGTTACTGCCAAATGATTTCCTCCGAAGATTATTAATATTGTGAATAGGATTCACAAACCTTCTGCTTAATAAGGCATTCAATACTTAATACTTTTGGATAATTTGAGGAGTTTCCGACATCCTTATGTTCAATCAGGATAATTCAGCAACGCCTCATGCGGAGGTAGCCAAGTGGTCAAAGGCGGCAGCCTCAAGAGCTGCTCTCGCAGGAGTTCGAGGGTTCAAGTCCCTTCCTCCGCATCAATTTAATGATTAAGCGATTTTAACTCTATGCTTTATGTCGAATGAATTGATTTGAGGTTATCGAAATGCCTAAAATGGTGATGCTTTTAGATGTGGCAATAGGAGATTGGCTCACCAATTATTTAGATTTGTTAGACAAATTTTTGGGGGAATATCTTGAAAAATTAGAAGAAGAATATGAAGAAGGAGAAATGGACGAAGAGTTGTTTCTTTATCAAAGGGACTATCTAAATATTTTACGAAAATCTTTTATCATAACATGCTATTCAATTCTCGAACGGGAATTAGTTGCTGTTTGCAAATCCCAAAAAAAATTAAAGTCGTTTACAGAAGATATAAATGACTTTAAAGGAGGGGTTATTGATAAAGCTATGAAATATCTCAAACGTGTTGTTGGGATTGACCTTTCTACTGCAAAATCTTGGCAAGATATTAAGAATATTCAATTAATAAGAAATTGTATTGTCCATAGTGATGGTAATTCAACCTGTAAAAATTTTGAAAAAATTCGGGATTACATTGAGAAACGAAAACAAAAAGACATAACTATTGAAAATGATAAAATCATTCTCACCACGGAATATTGTAGGTATGTGGTAAATACGTTTAATGAATTCGAATTTGACACAAAATGCCGCTTAGTAGATTCGAAAGGGTTAGAAATAGACCAAAGTATCAAACTTTCCTGACGTGATCCTGCGGCAGCCTCAAGAGCTGCTCTCGCAGGAGTTCGAGGGTTCAAATCCCTTCCCCCGCATACTCTTCCCTCGCATCGTTTTAGTCCGTGGCGCTACCGGAGGCAAAGTATGTCTTTTTTCAACTAGAATCGCTAATGTCAATGGCAGTCTAATTTTCCTCACTTTCGGCGGAATAAAATTCCCCAGTTGACAATCTTTCAGATTCAAGAATTATAAGATGATCGAGTGTTCCTAAATTATATCATATTTTTGACAGCCTGCCCCATCAACCATAGACTTGACAGAACCCCATTGGCACTTCAGGTAAACAGCCTTATCGTCTTCCCCAGCGCATCAACGAACTTCCTAGCTTCATCCTCTGTATTATAAAGATAAAGCGAAGCCCTGACCGCAGCCTCACATTTGCGGTAATTGAACCATGAATGCACGCAGAAGGCGCCTGAGCGCACGGCGATATTCGCTGTCTCATCAAGTACAATTGCGATATCATGGGCATCTCCTCCTTTCGGGAATTCCACGGTGAAAGAGATGATGCCTCCTCTTGATCTGGGTTCCTGCGGACCGATTATCTTCAGCCCTGGTATGTCCTTTATTCCGTCCGTGATGATAGTGTTCAATTTTTCTTCATATTTCTCTATTTCCGGGCGTCCAAGCTTCTCAATGTAATCCACAGCTGCGCCGCTCCCTATTATCCCCGCGTAGTTCTGCAACCCTGCCTCGAATTTCTCTGGCGGCGGAAGGAATTTCGCGCTTTCGTATGTGGAATCACTCACCGTATCCCCGCCCACGATAAATGGCGCCAGTTCCTCAAGCAGGTGGTGCTTCCCATATAGCACACCCATGCCAGTCGGTCCGAGCATCTTGTGCACCGATAGCGCGAAGAGATCAACATCTAGAGCCCGGACATCTACTGATTTGTGAGGTGCGCTCTGGGCACCGTCCAGCATCACAAGTGCGCCATAGTCATGAGCTATTTTGATTATCTCTTTTGCCGGGATAGTATAGCCATCCAGGTTCGAAGTATGCACCATGCTCACCAGCCGCACGTTCTTATTCATCAGTGACTCGAACTTCTCAATATCGAAGGTATTATCAGGCGCTGAATGCACAACAATGTGCCTGATGCCCTTTTTTTCAGTCTGCATCTGCCAAGGTACAAGATTCGAGTTATGCTCCCTGTCGGTGGTAAGAACTATATCTCCCTTTTTGAAATCAAGGCTGTTTGCCACGAGGTTGAGCCCTTCAGTTGTATTTCTTGTGAAAATTATCTCCTCAGGGCGCTGTGCACCCAGGAATTTCTGGAACTTCTCGCGCGACCTGGTTACCTTCTCATCAACCATCTTTGACATTTTGTGAAGCGAGCGCCCGCCGCATACCGGATATTCAGTATAGTATTCGTCCATTGCTGCAATGACCTGGCGCGGCTTAAGGGTCATGCAGGCATTGTCGAAATATATGGGATACTTTCCGTTCCATTTTTTTGAAAGTACAGGAAAGTCAAGGCGGATTTTTTGCGTGTCCATTATAATTACAAAAGTAGCGCATATGTGATATATATTTTTGTACGTTTTCAACATTCCACGATTTTCAATATTCTACGATCTTTAAAATAATTTCTTCTAACTCCCTTATCTTCGACTTTGCCTCGTTAATGATCTTAATATCAAGCGTCTCATATCTATGCACTATGGAATTACGCAGAACACGGATGACACTGATTTGACGGATTTTCACGGATACGAAATCCGTGCGTATCCGTGTTATCTGTGCAATCCGTGTCCCATCGGAAGTCGCCAGACATTTATCACTCTTTAAATATTAATTCCTCGGCGCCGATATGCCCCCAGGCAACCGTTTCACATCAAAAACCGCACAACACAAACAGCGAACTCTATACGAACTCCTTACGAACTCGGGATGGGAGTATCTTTTCGACAGGATTAACCTGAAAATGCTTCTTTGCCTGGCGCCACAGATTTATTACCATCAAAATATTAAAATCCGGCGCCTTCACCGAAGCTGCAACATAGGCATTTGAGAATAGGGGAACTATCCCCATGCATCTGTTCAGATATCAATAGCAATATCCAGGTCCTGGAACTCGCTGTAGACCATCCCCCGATTGTACAGCACATTCGGGTCATCGGGCGATCGGAACGCCAGATCTTCCAGGATGAATCTTGCCTCCTCTAATTTGCCATCCCGTGAGCAGGCGGTTAGATATAGGCTTCTGGTTGAGGAGCGACTTGAGGTATCTGATCAATTCACCTGTTGTTTTAATCCGGTTAGGTCATGTGGGCTTTTGAAATCGTGAATATCAGCGAAAAATATAGTCATGAATAAGTAGTAATAAGTAAAAAGACATTAATATCTAAAAAATATATTTAGAAGGCATGGGCGATAAGGAAATTATGCGAGTTATATGCGCCTTATGGCAATGGTGGAAGAACGAATAAAAAGGGTACACAAATATGAAAAAAGAAGACATTAAACCCAACATAATCGTGCGGGGACCTATTTTCCCTGAACCCGTGCAGATTATTGTCGGTATTCCAATGGGTGATTCAATTAAACTCATCGGGAAAGGTCTTTCAACCGGACAGGTTCATGAACCCATTCTTAATGCAGAACAACTTGATAAACTTGAAGCAACTCCAGAAAAAGAACCATTTGATGGGGATGCTTCTCGATTTCGTCTTGGTATTGAAGCACTAAGAATTGGTTTGGCTTATGAATATGATCCCTATTTTTCGTTATCAATATCTCGTGTGGATCCTCTCCCTCATCAGTTAGAAGCCGTTTATGACTATTTTATGGTACTTCCCCGAATTCGCTTTCTCTTGGCAGATGACCCAGGCGCAGGGAAGACAATTATGGCAGGGCTTCTTATAAAGGAATTGAAAATTCGCGGATTGGTAAAAAGAACGCTTATTGTAACTCCTGCAAATCTCTCATTTCAATGGCAGAGAGAAATGAAGGACAAATTCCATGAGAATTTTGAAGTGATTCGTAGCGATGTGCTGCGTGCTAATTATGGATCTAACCCATGGCAAGACAAAAATCAGGTTGTTACTTCACTCTCCTGGGTTTCTGTTATCGAAGATGCGAAGGAAAGCCTGTTACGTTCCCATTGGGATCTGATAATCGTAGATGAAGCGCATAAAATGAGCGCTTATAGTAGTGATAAGAAAACTCTTGCATACCGATTAGGTGAAAATCTGTCTTCTATGACAGATCATTATCTATTGATGACAGCGACCCCACATAAGGGCGATCCCAAAAATTTTTGCCTATTTCTTGAACTGTTGGATAAAGATGTTTACGGCGACGTTGCGAGCCTTGAGGAAGCAATGAGGCGCAACAATGCTCCATTTTACTTGAGGCGTACCAAAGAAGCCTTAGTTTCTTTTCCAGACCCAAACACGGGTCAAGTTAAAAAACTATTTACTAACCGTGAAGTCAAAACTGCGGAATTCAATATTGATGATGAAGAATTCGATTTTTATTATGCTTTAACCAGTTATGTGGAAGATCAATCGATCAAAGCTTCCGCAGATGATTCTCCACGCGGAAGAGCTGTTGGCTTCACAATGGCTATGCTCCAGCGAAGATTTGCCTCAAGTGTTTATGCAGTGCGTCGCAGCCTTGAGCGCATGCGAGACAAGCGCAAGAAAATCCTTGACGATCCAGAAGCATATCGTAAAGAACAAATAGCAAAACAAATTCCAGAAGATTTTGATGATAGAACTGAGGAAGAGCAGCAAGAAATAATTAGTGAACTCGAGGATGTTGTGGTATCTGTTGACCCTCCAACTCTTAAGGAAGAGATCTTACAATTGAGCAAACTCATTGATAAAGCCAAAGAACTGGAACAACGGGAAATAGAATCCAAACTAATAAAACTCAAGCAAGTGATTTCTGATCAAGGGATTTTCAAAGATCCTAAAATGAAGCTTCTTGTCTTTACGGAACATAAAGACACACTTGATTTTCTGGTTGGAAAGT
>JAJRAP010000261.1 GCA_028679855.1 Candidatus Methanoperedens sp. | reverse complement strand
GTGAGATTGCCTTTCTTAACTCGTAGCCGAGTTCTTTGCCTTCTGTTTCGCGTTTCTCTTTTATATGTTCCAGAATGTTCTTGACCTCTGGAAGCGTCAGACCTTCCTCTTTCAGAACCTGTTTCACTATCATGTATAGATTCCTTTTCCGGTTATTTCTGTGAGGTCAGATGCTCAGGAAGTGCAATAACTTCTTTCATGAGCCCACCGTCACGCACTTCAACCATGTATGCGCGTCCGCGCCGCTCGATTACTTTCCCTGTCCGTCCATGGAACTTGGGGTGTGGCATCCCGTTCTGGATACTCGGGTCAAGATCGATGTTCACGATATCCCCATCCGTGAATTCCTGTAGCGCCCGGGTGATAGGTGATAATCCTTTTTCTCTTACTGTCTTTTTTAGTTTGTGTCTTGATTTCCTTCTTGTTCCGTGGGTCTTTGCCATAATATTCCTCCGAATTATCCTACTTTTATTACTTCAAGTTCTATAACCTTTGCCTCGCTTCCTGTCAGGGACGCAACGCTTGGTATTGTTCGTCCTCCATCACCAGAGACCAGTTCCTTGACATAAAGTCCGCCTTCACAGTGAATAACAAAGACTGCGGTATCTGTATCAAATGATTCAAGCTCTGCCCTGTGAACCCTGCGTGTCCTTTCAAGGTCGGCGCGTCTATGAAGCACTCTGGTGGGAGTTTTCTGTTTGATGAGATTCCCGCTTATTATGTCAAGAGATGATTTAAGTTTTTCCTCTGTTGTGCGGTGTTCGATCTTCATGCGATATTCCTTATCAGCTTTCAAGGATTTTAACTGTTCCACGGTCTCGCTTTCTACGAATTTAAGTCCCAGCACCTCGATCTTGCCTGCAGAATCGCTATTTATTTCAATGGCAAGCGCATTCAGGTCTATGCTCCTCAGATGCGGCTTTTTTGCCTCAACAACGAACGGGCGCCCATCACCCAGCATCAGCGCATCGATATCCTCGCGCCCCGCGCCGTGAAAGGCTGTATCCTCGCACCTGGATGCAGCCAAAAGATGCGGTTTTATAAGTTCATCCACAGATTCCTGGTACATCCTGCCCGTTCCGTTGCAGCGCTCGCAACCCGCACCATGGCATTCCCTGCACGGCCACCTGGTCTGTGGTATACCCCGGACAAGTTTCCTGTACCTGCCGTATATATATAGTGAATTTATCTCAAGTTCAATCGCATCGTTCTCAAGGTCAAGCAGCGCCACAATTTGAGGTTTCTTGAGGTTTGCTTTTTTGCCGGTCAGCTTCTCGATCCTTTTCCCAACCTCGCGGTTCAACTCGGTCTTAAGGGGCTCGGCAAAGCTCGTCCCGCTCTCTGCCCATATTATCTCCTCGTTCTCAGCCAGAAGCCCGGTCACCCTTGTCCCGACAAGGAAGTTGTCGTATTCGTAATCAGAAAGTGCTATTACAGCTTTATCAGCCCATCGATCAAGATGCATGAACAGGTTATTGCATACCCAGCATTTGCTCCCAACGCTTTTTTTTAGCAATTCCGGCAGTTCCTTGTCCACACCTTCGCTTGCCTGCATCGCCAGCACGAGCCTTATTCCTTTTCCGCGTTCATCATTGCCAAGGCAAGTTGAGAGTTTTGCATATTGCCTTCCGAGACAGTGGTCGCAGATAGGCCCCTCTTTCAGGATTTTGCGGGCAGTTTCAAGAATTGTCATCCGGCTCTCAATATATTGTTGGGTCTAAATACGTTTCTCTCATTTGTTCGAAGTGTTAAAAGCATCTTGCCGGTCCATCTCATTATGCAATAAAACGATGCAGTGGTCTGCATGTAATGAGAGAGGGCCCACGCTCACTATCTCATGATCATGTGCCTCTATGATCTTTTCCTCATCATCAGTGAGTCCCATATGATCGCCCAACACGAATAAAAAGTCAGAAACCACCTCTAATGGTTTAATGCGGATATCAACCCCATCCTCGCGGAGGTAGGTAATTTTTTTATTCAGCTCACCAAGCAGGTCGCTAAAGTCCCCGATCTTTATGCTTACGCCTGGTGTGGATTCTGTCCAGAATCCCTGTGCCT
Source organism: Candidatus Methanoperedens sp. (assembly GCA_028679855.1). Taxonomy (GTDB): domain Archaea; phylum Halobacteriota; class Methanosarcinia; order Methanosarcinales; family Methanoperedenaceae; genus Methanoperedens. The sequence continues at coordinate 3,563 of JAJRAP010000261.1, read as the reverse complement.
GTTTCTCAAGCGCTTTTTTAATAAGCGAGGCTGCGCTTCGCTCATCAGGGCTTAAGTACCTGACCGCTGCTCCGTCAAACCGCACGATCTTAGATTGCGCTCCTCCTTTGAGCACAAGGTACACTCGAACGCCTCTCCTCAGGTCATGGGACAGGAACAGCGCAGAGTTCACGCACCTGCACAGTATGTCCATGCGTCCTGCTGCGCCCGGGAGGTCGTTCAGGGAAAAGGGGGTTGTGACTGCTTTATGTCCTATAATTATGAATTCTTTCATCGTTGAAAATTTCTTTACTCTGGGTTACGTTTCATTTCGTTGCATGCGAATAAATACTTAATCCCTGTCCAAAATAAGAATCATATATGTGCTGATACACCACATCACACTTATGCCGATATAAATCAGGTATATAGCTTCGCGGCAGCCTGTCCAGTATCTCATCGATAGACAGCCTTACAGCAGCCCTCGACTGCTGTCGCTTTCGCCAATCGAGAACCAGTTTCTCCCTTTTCAGAGTTTCAAGAAGCTCCTGTGCCACCTTCTTAACCTCGCGCTCTTCTTTCCTTTTCAGCGTCATCTCAGGCTTTATCAATAGGTCAAAGATAGCCAATTCTTCCTCTGTTAGCTTTTCTGCAATCCCCCGTTTCTCCTCTGCATTAAGTTCCTGTGCAAATTCAACAAGGCTTGCAAAGAAGGTCTCCACGTTATAAGAACTCGAGTTGTACTCATCTATCATCTTCTGGAACTTTTCAATGTAATTCATCCGGCTTTTATTCAGTCGAACCATTTGCACAAGCTTAAGATTGATCGCACTCCTTAGTTTCTCAGTCTCGATGTGCTTTCTGCTTTTCTCAAAACGCACCTTCAACACTTCAAAGTCAATCTTGCTTAAATCCACCAGATGATCAGTATCAGAGGGTTCAGGCGGCTGCCTGATAAAATATCCTTCAGTCGAGATGGAATTATCCAGAAGCCCATCCACTGCTTTCATAACATCGGAAATATCGGCCTCTATGACCATTGAGCATATCTTCTCTGCCAAATTAGCGAAAAGAGCCTGCTTTGGATAGAATTCGCCGGCTGCCGGATCGGGAAGGATGGATCTGTATATCCTGACAATGCTTCCTGCAAGGGAAATGTATTTTCTCTTCGATTCATCATTGACCAGTATCGCATCAACTGCTTCGTCAATCAACCTGATGCGCTCAAAGGCATAAACTGTCTGTATTTTTGTCAGGTCAATGCCCAGTTCCGAACAAAACGATGATGTCTCCTCGATCACCTGCCTCAATTGTTCAACGAGTTTACTTTTTTCCATTACAGGGGTTTCGCCCTCATTTATTCCCCCTCCTGCGCCTGAGCCGTAGATTGACAGTGCTTTCTGCAGGTTCCTGAACACTCCAACGTAATCCACTACAAGACCGTTTAATTTTTCTCTGAATACCCTGTTTGCCCGTGCTATAGCCTGCATTAGCGTGTGGTTTCGCATGGGTTTGTCAAGGTAGATGGTGGAACAGGATGGTACATCAAAACCTGTCATCCACATAGCGCACACGAATACGATGCGAAACGGGTCATCCGGGTCCTTGAACTTCGTGTCTAGGTCCTCTTTTACTATTCTCTTGCGATGGACAGCGATATCCAGTCCCTTTTTCTTAAAGTCCTCAATCTCATTTTGTGCCTGGGATACTACGACCGCCATGTCGGTCTCTTCCATGAATTTGATCTTTTTTTCAAGTTCATTTTTCTCGGGTTCTGCGCATTTTACCAGCTTATCCTGTAAATCTTTCAGGTACATTTTCCAGTACTTCTGCACCTTATCGTACATCCGGACAGCAGTTGCTTTGTCAATGGAGATGATCATTGCTTTCCCGAATTGTCCGCGTCCCATGAAATGAGCGACAATATCCCTGGCTATCTTCTCAAGCCTATCGTCCCTTGTTATCAGGTGGTATTCGCGCGCAAACTCACGTTCAAGTTTATTCTCCTGGTCTGGATCGAGTTCAGCCTCATCGATAAGCCGCTGCAGGTCTTCGTTCAATTCCTTGTTCGTGAGTTGAAGCTCAGGGATGCGATTTTCATAATAAAGTGGAACCGTGGCGCCATCATCTACGGATTGTTTGAAATTGTATGTGCTGACATAATCCCCGAAAACATCTTTTGTCTTTTCTTCACCGACAATGAGAGGCGTACCTGTAAAGGCGATGAATGCCGCCTTGGGAAGAGCATTTCGCATGTTCAGGGCAAGGACATCATACTGGCTTCGGTGCGCCTCATCTGTGATGACAATAATATCTTTGCGAGCCGAAAGCGGAGGATAGGTTTCACCCTTCTTTGTATGGAATTTCTGAATAAGTGTGAATATGTAGCGGTGGTCTTCACGCAGTAGTTGCTGTAAATGGTCTCCGTCCTCCGCCTGCACCTGCTCTTCAGTCACAGCACCTGCGCCGGCAAAGTTCTTGTATATCTGGTTGTCCATATCCAGTCTGTCGGTCACGATAACGAATGTGAAATTACCCGGGATTTTTCGAAGGACTTTCTGAGAAAAGAATACCATAGAGTAACTTTTCCCGCTGCCCTGCGTGTGCCAGAAGACTCCAAGGCGCCCCCTGTTCTTTTCGATCTGCTTCAATGCCTCAGTAGCATTATTCACACCAAGGTATTGGTGGTTCTTCGCAACCAGCTTCACAATCCCGCCGCTTGCTTCACTGAATAACGTGAAATTCTCGATAATGTCAAGAAGGCGCGCTGGCTCGCATGTTCCCCGGATCATTGTATCCAGTGAGACTATACCTTCCTCGCCTTCGCTGTTGATCTTTTTCCATTCTGCGAAGTGCTCCCATTCTGCTGTCATGCTGCCTATTTTGCTCTGGCTGCCATTTGAAAGGATAATGAAGCCATTATACCAGAATATCTGCGGTATTGCATTCTTGTAGTCGCGCAGGTTATCCCTGTATGCATGTTCCATACGCTTGTGCGATGCCTTGAGTTCGATGAAGATGAGCGGCAGTCCGTTTACAAAGCCCACAAGGTCGGCGCGGCGCTTGTACATCTCACCTGTTACCCAGAACTGCGACGCAAGGAAGAAGTCGTTATTTTTAGGCTCGTTCCAATCAATCACGCGAACATTCTCAACGGTTTCTTCGTTTTCTATACCCCGGAACGAAACTTTAACGCCATTCTTGAGCAATATGTAAACCTCACGGTTGGCATTCGCAGGACTCATGACGCTGCGGTCGCGCGTGAGTTCTTCGATGGCAAGATCGATGGCTTCTGAGGGCAGGTCTGGATTCAGGCGCACAAGCGCAGCGCGAAGGCGTGGTACGAGGACTACAACGCTTGAGGTTTCGCGCCCGAGCGTCCCGTTTTCTCCGAATTTTTCGTAGAAGCAATTAGCGGTCTGCCAGCCAAGCTTGCTGAGGAGTTCTATGGCTGGCTGCTCTACCAGGGAATCTTCGGAGTAATCACTCATTTTTCACCCTCATGTATTGCCGATAAACTGTCGATATATTGCCGATAAATTTCCGATAAACCATATGTTCGTTTCCGGTTGGATGGATTTGCT
>JAJRAP010000260.1 GCA_028679855.1 Candidatus Methanoperedens sp. | reverse complement strand
CCTCCACCCCTGTTATGGAGGAAATCTTCCTGCTTTACTATTCGATAATATCAATGTAACGATAAAAAAGTGATTTGATTGAAGTAGTTTCAAAGGGTTATTCGACTACCCCTTTATCGCAATCTGGTTCCGCACTGTTTGCATATGCGTCTGTTGATATTGCTGCCCAGATATTTTTTACATGAGGGGCACCTCCAGTTAAAGGCGCTAAAACCGATAAACGCAGCGATGAGAACAACCTGCGCTGTAAAGATAGTATTCTTTGAGAATTCTCCGAAGATATCAGGGTGTTTATAGAGAAAAACAAGAAATAAAAGAAATAACAGCGTTGCTGCTATAGCGAGGAACTGACGGCTCTGGCGCAACCCGAAATCCCGCGCGATCTGTTTATTATCTCTTTTATGCATCATCTAACAGATCATGAGCATAATTTGCAGCATTCTTATACCATATCTTTCCTTCTCCGTGTTTTGTGCAGAATTCACACATCTGTGTTTGTATTCTTCCTGCTGCCCTCGTACAACTCATACTCAAGGAGCCTGCATTCTATCCCGCTGTTAAAAAATTGAATCCTTCGTTTTGCTTTCAACCCCACCTTCTTTGCCAGGTCAGGGTTTCCAGTGAAGAGATATCCTGTATATCCCCTGCACTTCTGCTTAAAGTAATCGCCGATTCCCTTGTACATACTCTCAAGCTCTTTGATTTTCCCCATTCTTTCTCCATATTCGGGGTTAAGTATTACTAGCCCTCCCCCGTCAGGAACTGTGGTCCCGGAATAATCACATACAGCAAATTCAATCAAATGCTCTACTCCGGCAGTAGCAGCATTTTTTTTTGCTGCCTCAACCGCCTCTCTCCTGATATCGGTGGCAATGATCCTGCAGTCCAGTGTCTTTTTCGATTCTTTTTTTGCCTTTGCACGCAGATAGTTCCACAGCGATTCGTTAAATCCATTCAGATGCATGAACCCGTAATTATCCCTTAATAGGCCTGGTGCCCTGTTAAGAGCAATTAATGCCGCTTCAATGGCCAGTGTTCCGCTACCGCACATGGGATTGATGAAATGAGCACTGCCGTTCCAACCTGTCGCTTGAATAACAGCAGCCGCAAGGGTCTCCTGCATGGGTGCCGACATGGGGATCTTTCTGTATCCGCGCCGGGAAAGAGGTTCCCCTGATGTATCAAAATACACGGAGCATCGATCGTCCTTCCAGTAAAGGTTTACCACGACTCTGTCCTGATCAGGACCTGAATCAGGACGCTGCCCACACTTTTCCTTGATCCTGTCGACAATGGCATCCTTGCACTTTACATTTGCATAGCGTGAGTCCCTGATGCTCGGATTATCCACACTGGATGTTACACAGACATATCCATCCTCGGCTATATACTCCTCCCATGCTATCTCCGACACCGAGCGATAGAGGGCCTCGGCATCACGCGCAGCGAATTCCCTGATGAGAAAGAGGACGCGATGTCCCGTGCGGAGCAGGAGATTAAGCCGGAGGGTATCGTCGATAGTCCCCTCGGTCGCTATGCCTGCAATGGTTTCAGCTAGCACAGGAAATCCCAGCAGAAGGAGTTCTTCCTTCAAGAAAGGCGTTATCCCCTTTGCACAGGTAATGAGAATTCTGCTTTTTTCCATGCCTTTATTTTCTTTTTCTATCTGATACATCTTTCCGGGCTGTGAGGGTGATGATGAAATTCTCAGGCTGCAGGCCGGGGTCCTTCTCAAGCTCCTCGACAAAGACAGTGATCGCCTTTCGCATAAAGGCTGAGAAGTGTATGCCCTTAGGTAGTGCAAGGATCCTCTGACGTGTATCTTCGTCAATTTTTGCTGTGTACTTTGCCATAACTACTCCTTATTTGATTAATGCTTTTATTTTAGAACATTTTCAGGCTGAATGCGTATGAGGATTCAAGATAGCGTTAAAAAGCAGATGTGCTTTCTCTGAGACTACGTCAACTGCCGCTTTCAGGATAAAGGGCATCGAGAGAGCTCTGCGGAGCATTTTTCATATCACGCAATGGGTATAGATCATGGTGGCTTCCACGTTCTTATGACCAAGCAGAGCCTGTATCTCCCGAATATTGACACCGCTCATCAGCAGATGTGTAGCAAAGCTATGTCTGAGTGTGTGTACTGTTGCATGCTTGGCTATACCCGTCTTCCGCACAGCGTTTTTAACCGCAGTCTGAATTGCCGTGTCACTAATGTGATGCCGACGGACAATACCGCTGCGGGGGTCGACAGAAAGCTTTGCCGATGGAAAGACATACTGCCATGCCCATTCTTTGGCGGCATTCGGATATTTGCGGTCAAGCGCATCAGGCAGATAAACCGAGCCATGCCCGGCGGCAATATCCTGCTCATGCAAGGACTTTACCCGTCCCAGATGTTCCTGCAGCCGGTCCTTCACTGCTGACGGGAGCATTGTTGAACGGTCTTTATCTCCTTTTCCACTGCGGACAAAGATGATGTTCGCGTCAAAATCTATGTCCTTTATACGCAGCCGCGCCAGTTCCATAAGGCGAAGACCTGCTCCGTACAACAATTCGGCAATCAAACGGTTCGTGCCGGTCATTTGCTCAAAAAGCCGCTTAACCTCGTCCACCGCGAGCACTACCGGCAGTTTCGGTCCCCGCTTTGCCCGGACTGTAGTATTGAGATTGCCCACCTCCTTTTTATCGCAAATGCCGGTGAATATATCCGCGGACAAGTAACAAATTTAACGAAATCGGATTTTGAACATTCTTTTGCGGTCAATTTTTATGGCGCATTGTATGGGGTTTTAGCGGTAGTTCCTCACATGCTAGAACGAAAGAAGGGACATATTGTTCTCGTTAGTAGTTTAGATGTAAAGAAAGGCATTCCTATTGATGGCCCATATGTTGCCGCAAAGTGCGCAATAACTGGTTTTTTTGAAGTTTTACGCCAGGAGTTAAAAAAAGAAAATGTGCATGTGATCACGATATATCCTGGTCGCATCGATACCCCGATGATCGAGAATCTTAAAATGCCGTGGATTTCACCTAAAATACCAGCAGATAAAGTAGCCCGTGCAATCGTACGCGGAATTGGAAGACATAAGATTGAAGTAATAGTACCAGGAATATTGGTTTTATTTGGTTTTTTAAATACGCTTTCTCCTCGTTTTATGGATTGGATCGTTCGCGTATTTCATTTGGAGGGCTGGCAGGAATAATGAAATGAACATAATTAGAGTCTGTTTATAAACTCCGTTTTTCAGTCTGTCATTCCCGAAGTCCTTAATCGGGAATCCAGTGTTTTCAAGGTGTTATAGATCCCCGGGTCAAGCCCGAGGATGACAAATCTTTACTTTATGGACAGACTCTAATTAAACAATTAGAAGTGAAGCTAAAAAGATGTACTATAGAGCCTACGCATAAACAATCCACAGCCT
>JAJRAP010000259.1 GCA_028679855.1 Candidatus Methanoperedens sp. | reverse complement strand
GTAAAAGTGATACATTCAAAATCATGATATTAAAAAGACAATGTCAACGGATTATGGAATTTGTTCCATGCTTCACAGTTCATGTAATGAATTTACCCCAAGAGGTCAGTGGACATTAACGTTAAGGGATAGGTTAGATGCTCTTTATGATGCAGGTATCATAACCACATACAAGAAAGAATTACTTCTTATCGAGATAGCTAATATATTAAAACATTTGAGTCATGACAGAAAAAAAGATTTAACTCCTTTTGAGGCAGAACCTATATTTGAACAAGTCCTGCAGAAATATGAATTATTAGATGACTGGAACTCTATTAAATCAAAAACGATACCATACTCACTGTTCTTTACTTTGTTGGGTGGCGCCCATGATGTATATTTCACAGAATAACATAAGAATCCTATACATTTTCATTTCAAAACCAAATGCATAGCAGGTTGGCGACCTCAAAATAATTGTAATTTGATGTGATATTTTGAAAACAATATCAGTGAGTCGTTTCTTTTCGAAATAGATCGTAAACCGGCAATTCAAACTTCTGGATTACAGGTGGGTGTGGTTTCCAGATTCTCCTGATGTTGCTTTGTAATCATCTTCGCCTCCTTTTTTAATGATCCTTTAACAGCGTTTCCTTACCACCGCCGTTGATGCACCTTCCACGTCGTGGATAGCTGGCGGCAGATTCATCTTCACGCCGGCGCCATGATCCGAACTCTTCTTCCCATAGCGCCTTCTCCTGTTGGCGCTCGTGTGCTATGCGAAGGTTCGCACGGGTTGCCACCAGGTGCAGGCGCTAATGACCATGATCAGACCTGAACCCTATTCTCCCTGTCAAGTGCGAACAGAAATGCAGCCGTCTTCCTTGCCATCTCTCCACTGATCAACTCTAATTCAAACTTCCCATTCTTGTACAGTTTTGAGCTTACGAAGACCGGATCAGTGATCACGATTTTATCCCAGGGGCTGCTCTTATTGGTGCGGTAAACCCCAGACAGCATGTCGCCGCTGACGGTTCTCGGGTCAGCATCTTGCGTGTGTATCCTGATGAGCTTCTCAAGGTTTGATACATAACCTTCGAACTGCCACATCCCATCTGGGGAGCTGCTGTATTTGCTTTCAGTAACCGAATGTCTCAGTACGAGAGACTTGCTTTTGAATAGTTGTTCTGGCGACTCTATCTTCCACAGCATCAAGTGATCTGCTTCTTTGAAGGACAGAACTCCTCAATACTGGCAAAGCCTTATTAGGTAAGAAAGTAAGAAAGTAGTATCATGGCAACAGAAGTTGAGTTCACACGCATGTCCACAAAAGGTCAAATAGTGATTCCTAAAAAACTCCGCGAAGGATTTGAAGAAGGAACACCATTTGCAGTAATCCGGGACAGAGATACGATCCTTCTCAAACAAATAAAACTCCCAGGTATTAAGGAATTTGAATTTCTTGCTGCAAAAGGAGAAAAGATAGCAAGAGAACGGGGGATCAAAGAAACAGACGTTGATGAAATCGTCCATAAACACCGCAAAGTACAGGATTAAAAAAATGGTAAAGGTAGTTGCCGATACCAATATTTACATTTCAGCTTTGTTCTGGCGCGGGAATCCATACAAGTTCATCCATCTATGCTTTGAGGGAAAAGCCAGATTGGTTATCTCAAGGCAAATCATTGATGAACTCGAAAGGATACTTTTAACTGAAGGAAAATTTGAACTGCCGCGAGAAGATGTGGCTTTATATTCAGAAATAATTTTAAGCCATGCTGAATTTGTCTCTCCTGCCTTCACTTTGAATGTCATTGTTAAGGAATTCCGGGGGATAAAAATCGTGACTGTAAGGCAGATACTTGAAATCCTTGGAGTTTGATATAATAACTTCAGCTATGCAATTCCTGACTCCGGAAAATTTTGCCTGTAAATTTCCTGGGCGATCTTTCGTACCTTACCATTTTTGGAACAGGTTTTCTCTTCTTCTGCCTTCTCTTATATAAATCAAACTTTCCGTTCTTGTACAGTTTCGAGCTTACGAAGACTGGATCAGTAATTACGATTTTATCCCATGGGCTGCCCTTTTTGGCGCGGTAAACCCCAGATAGCATGTCGCCGCTGACCGTTATCGGGTCTGTATCTTGCGTGTGTATTCTTATGAGCTTCTCAAGGTTTGATACATAGCCTTCGAACTGCCACATCCCATCTGGCGAGCTGCTGTACTTACATTCAGTAACTGAATGTCTTAGTACGAGAGACTTGTTTTTGACTAATTGTTCCGGTGATACTAATTTCCAGGGCATCAGGCGATCCGCTTCTTTGAAGAGCAGTTTCTTGAGTGAATCCTTCGCTACATAATAATATGTGCTAAAAATCATCTTTACCTGACCACTGAAACATTTATTGCATAGCTTATCAAGCGCTTCCCCGGATGCCATGATATTGAACCTCTCGGCTTCTGGGAGAAGAGAGTTCAGGCTTTCTATTATCCGGCTCGTCTCCATCGGATGGAGTATGGCGGTGAAGTCTCATACTGGTTAATTCTGTATTCGATCCCATATGGGAAGAGTTTATGGGATAATTTGGCGTAATGGATATTAATGAACCATATCGATACCATCCGCGCCTCAATCCTCTCACGCATCAAACCAAAAGACCCGGAAAAGCAGAAGCTCTCGGCTCTTGCAGACAGCCTGATAAGCAGGATCAACGCCATCGGCAGAGCAGAAGGACTGGATATCACCGCCATACTCGTCGGCTCAACTGCGCGCAGCACATGGCTTTCAGGAGAACACGACCTCGATATATTCATAATGTTCCCTCCTGATGTATCAAGAGAATATCTTGAGGAAAAAGGGCTTTACGTTGCCCGAAAAATGGCAGCGCAAGCCCAGAGCAGCGAGGAAAGGTACGCCGAGCACCCGTATATCAATGCTGTATTTGATGGCTATGAGGTCGATCTTGTCCCTGCATTCAGAGTTGCAAGCGCTGCTGAGATAAAATCCGCAGTGGACAGGACGCCGTTCCATAACAGGTTCGTGCTTTCAAGTATAAAAGGGCTTGAGGACGAAGTGCTTTTGCTCAAACAGTTCCTGAAAGGATGCGGCGTGTATGGCTCTGAGCTTAAGACGCACGGATTTTCAGGTTATCTTGTTGAGCTTCTTGTAATCCATTACGGCTCATTCATGCAGGTGCTTGAAGCTACGCGCGAATGGAAGCCGGGTATGAAAATCGACATAGAAAAGCACGCAAGCATTGCTCAAGCCGACCCGCTGGTCATGGTCGATCCCACAGATCCTGCGCGGAACGTGGCTGCTGCGCTATCACTTGATAATATGTGCATCTTCATCGACCGCGCCCGTGAGTTCCTGAAAAAACCCGATGT
>JAJRAP010000258.1 GCA_028679855.1 Candidatus Methanoperedens sp. | reverse complement strand
TAACATGATTCTACAAGTTAAAGCTGAAGATGTCCTTCATCCATGGGTTTACCGAAAAAACCCTCATTATGAAGCATATTTGATTCATCGAACTCCCAGACCATACACCTGTCTTCAAGAAGGGTAACATTAGAATGCAAAGTTGTTGGTCTTAAAACAGAGCTGCCGGACGGGGTGATCTTCCTTACTTCATAATGGGTAATATCGCTTTCTTCATCTACTATTGCCAGGATAAGACGCTTTTTTTTATTATCCGAATTGTCAAGATGCTTTTTCAGGACGGAAAGTAATAGCGGAATCCTCTCTGAAGTCAAGAACACCAGAAATTGTGCAGGACCCTTTCCAGGATGTCCTCCGCGGGGATATACCCTGAAACCTATATCAGATGGCTGGACATAATATCCACGCCCCCTGAGGTCTTTATAAACGATATAGAAAAGCTCAAAATTCTTAACAATGTTTGATGCCCTGATAAAGAACTTTTCAAAATCAAGTTCTTCTCCATCACATTGAACATTGATCTTTTTCATGTAAATAAGATAGGCGCACTCAGCCAGAGAAAGCTCAAGAGTATCGCCCCTTGGACGTCCGTAAAAACTTGTTCTATGTAATTCTTCGATCCCCTGCTTCCCGGTGATCACAACAGTTCCTTTTAATTCGCCCGATAACGTCATGTTTCGATATTCCTCGCTATTTCGAAACTGTTATATTTTACTGTTTGAAGCATCAAGAAGCTATATAATACTCTTGAGTAATATAAGATTGGAGGTATTAACCCAACAAATGAGTTCAGAAATGTGCACCGTGTGTGGATTGCCAAAAGAGCTTTGCATTTGCGAAGAAGTGGCAAAAGAACAGCAGCGAATCGTGATCAAAGTAGATACGAGAAAATACAAAAAAGAAGTCACCGTGATAGAGGGTCTAAACCCTGGTGAGATCAACCTGCAGGAATTGACAAGTTATCTTAAGTCAAAATTCGCATGCGGTGGAACTATTAAAGATAATGTTATCGAGCTTCAGGGAAACCATAAGAGCAGGATGAAGGATGTCCTCATCAAGAAGGGTTTCACGCCGGAACAAATCAAAATGTGAATTGGCTTTAAAATCTGAATAAACTTTTTTAAAGGAATGAAAGAACTCCGTCACGACAGGCATACGGTGTCGCTGCTGACCGATCATCTGGTGATAACCCCAAAATATCGCGGGAAGATCCTGACTGGAGAGGGTGGTTTTATTGCTGAGGCGGTCATCAGGAGCACATGCGCGCAGATGGGCATCAAGATAATTGACATTGCGGTCAACCCTGACCATGTCCACATTTTCTTCCAGTACCCTCCCAAGTACTCCCTGAGCTTTATCGCCAAGAAGATCAAGGCAGGTCGAGCAGGATACTGAGGCAGGAGTTCCCGCACCTGAGAGAATGGTGCGGAGAGCATCTCTGGGCGCCGGGTTGCTATCATGGCAGCGTGGGGCAGGGATGGGATGTTGTGCAAAAGTACATTTCATCACAGAATTGTTCGGAAGGTGAGAAAGCTTTATAGGCAAAAAACGATAACAAGCCCATGTACTTAAGTACGGGGTATAGTGACTGAAAACGATGGGCTTTTCATGCTCGAATAAAGCGATAAAAACCATGAAAATTTCTTTCAAGTGCTAAAAATAGGCGCGAATAACATTATTTTATCCGTACATTCACTACTTTCTTGATAAATCATGAAGATGAGCTTTTACTTTGGCCCAGTACTCTTTATCTTTATCGAAAATACTAAATGTCTTCGATTTATGATTAATCCATCCCTCTGCATATCGTAAAGCTTCAGAGTCTTTAGATAATTTGTGCAATGTAGGAACATATTTCTCCTGCAATCCAATATTCTTATCAAAATGATTTTGTGCCATTTCTGCCAATAGCGCCCCTACAACTTGCTTTTTATAATGATTTGCAAGCTTTATAGGTATATCTTTTAGGTCTTTACCGAGCATAGTTCTGAAATACCGTCTAGTCGTTTGGCCTATCGATCCGCCAATCCACCAATCATTAGGATTGGTAATCAATTCAATAACAGCATGTGTTGCCTTATTTGGAATCTTTCTAGATATTATCAACAGTGCCGGGAGCATATAATATTGTACAATTCCGTGAAACGATAAAAGCTCCAATAGAGAATTATCAGAGATATTTTTAAAAGTATATTTATGTTCGTTTATGTAATTGTCTAATGCTTTCACGAATCTGGGAGAAGATTGAAAATCTATTATCGTATTTTTCTGCTCGATGGATAAAGTATCGTATTTTTCCAAGATGTTTTGAACTAGAGTTTCATTAAATCTGGACAAATAATAATCTATAGCTGACAAACCAAAGCCATAATATTCGAATCTGATGTTGATATCAAATATCTGTTGAAACTGGATGAAAGAATACTTTTTAGCTAAATATGAAAAAAAATCTCGATGTAATAAGACTAAAAATTGAGCCGCATCTACCATTCCTTTGTTCTCAGAAGACAAAAATTTTTGAAT
>JAJRAP010000257.1 GCA_028679855.1 Candidatus Methanoperedens sp. | reverse complement strand
TCAATGTTACTCCAGAAAAACTTGGTTTAAATAATGTAATAGTGGCTGAAAATTTTCTTGAAGCTTTCGGAATAATCTCGACGATAAAAGCCGGTGTATCCCTGGATTCGGTGAGACGTCCTATTCATAGGGTAAAAGAAAAAATATTTGATTGATAAATACTGGTTATAAAAACAAACCGCAGTGCGGTTTGTTTTTTTTCAGGGCTTAAGGATATAATATTTCAGTATCAACCCTGCGAAAAGTATCGCCACGATATTCATCACTTTTATCAGCGGGTTGATAGCAGGTCCTGCTGTATCCTTTGTAGGGTCGCCCACAGTATCACCAACCACTGCTGCTGCATGTGTCGGGTTCTTGCTCCCGTCGGACAGTCTCTTTCCGCCAAGGTTCCCTGATTCGATATATTTTTTGGCATTATCCCATGCTGCGCCGCCTGTTGTCATCATAAGCGCAAGCAGGAGGCCTGAAATAATTACGCCGATGAGCAATCCGCCAAGCGCCACAGGACCGAAGATGAAGCCAACAACAAGAGGTGATAGCACTGCAAGAAGTCCGGGGATTATCATCTCTTTCTGTGCTGCAATGGTGACGATATCCACGCAGCGCCCGTAATCAGGCTTTCCTGTCCCTTCCATGATCCCTTTTATTTCCCTGAACTGCCGCCTTATTTCTGTTACTATGGTAGTGGCTGCCCGTCCGACAGCTCCCATGAGGAAGCTCGTGAAAAGGAATGGTATCATGCCTCCGATGAGCAAACCCACAAGAACCATTGGATCTGAGAGGTTAAGCATCAGTTCTGGTTTACTTCCACTCATAACAACTGGTAACTTGCCTATCAGTTCAGGAGATTTTTCAAGCAGTTTGTTAACCTCACTGCTGTAAGCCGCATAAAGCGCAAGAGCGCCGAGTGCCGCAGAGCCAATAGCATATCCTTTTGTGACCGCCTTTGTGGTATTTCCCACAGCATCAAGCGGGTCTGTTATATCCCTGACTTCCTTTGGAAGTTCTGCCATTTCAGCGATGCCACCGGCGTTATCTGTTATTGGCCCATAAGCGTCAATTGCGATTATGATTCCCGTGACCGAGAGCATGGCGGCTGCTGCTATTGCAATACCATACAATCCAAGTGCGGGGTTGGACGCACCTCCCATTATTAAATATGAGGAAAGGATGCCTGCACATATTACGATCACAGGCAGCGCCGTGCTCTGCAGACCAACTGCAAGACCGGTAATTACATTTGTCCCCGGACCTGTCACCGAGGCATTGGCTATGTCTTTCACCGGTTTATTGGTTGTTGCTGTGTAATATTCTGTAATCAGTATCATTGCTGCAGTAACACCAAGACCAATAAGTGCGCTGATAAAGAGGCGGATATCGCCTTTCATCATCTCCTGCGTGATCCCATAGAACAATATCAGCGATATTATTCCTGCAACGATCGCTCCATTATACATTGCTCCCATTATATTGCCCGACTTACCGAGCTTAACAAAGAATATCCCGATGATGGATGCTATGATGGCTGCCGCGCCAAGTGTCAGGGGATATATGACAGCATTTGGAAATTCATTCATTACCGTCACACCGATGAGCATCGCGCCAAGCGCCGTGACAGCATAGGTCTCAAAGAGGTCAGCAGCCATACCTGCACAGTCGCCCACGTTGTCTCCCACGTTGTCAGCGATCACACCGGGATTTCGCGGGTCGTCTTCAGGAATTCCTGCTTCCACTTTTCCCACAAGGTCTGTACCCACATCTGCTGCTTTTGTAAATATGCCACCGCCGATCCTTGCGAAAAGACTGATAAGCGAAGCGCCAAATCCGAACCCAACCACTTTATCAACAGCATTGACATCCCCGCCAAATGCGATAAATAATCCACTTACACCCAGGAGAGCAAGACTTGCAACTGATATCCCAGTGACAGCGCCTCCCTTGAACGCCACATCAAGCGCTTTCTTCATGCCTTCCCTGGCTGCATTGGCGCAGCGCACGTTGCTTCGCACAGAGATGTTCATGCCCAGATACCCGGCTGCGGCTGACATTATAGCGCCGAGTATGAATCCTGCCGCAGTCTCGGGATTGATCGTCACCCCGATCAGGATCGCAAGTATGACCGCGATCACTGCTACGGTCTTATACTGCCTGTTAAGGTATGCCATTGCGCCTTCCTGTATGGCGGATGCAATGGCTTTCATCTTCTCTGTACCTGCATCAAGTTTCATAATATACGAAACAAGATACAATGCAAAAACAAGTCCAATAATCCCCGCAAGCGGGGCTGAGTACAATAACTGTTCCATAATATCCTCCATGTGATTTTTTGGCTACTTGGTGGTAAATATATATATTGTTTACCTTTGAAATCTGGATTTTATCATTTCCTGGAGATGAGTCCTATATGAGTCCTATAAGTGATTTACATGTCTTTATGGAATGCGCCCCTTCGAGTGGACTGGTAGTTAATAAACATTCTGTTCTTGAGATGAGTCTAATTTTTGTTCAAGTTTTCAGATAGCGCTAAATATATAATGTCTTTATTCAACAGGATATTCTTTTCTAAGTTATTTGAATGTGAATAATTATAATTTGGGAAAATTAACCTCATATGTTTCTTCATTGGTCCCCGGTTAAGAGAAGAACTGTACGATAGGACACGGATGACACAGATGACGCGGATACGCGCGGATCCGTGAAAAATCCGTGTAATCCGCGTCATCCGTGTTCGATTTAAATTTAATTGGATAATCGTATGAAATCATTGATATTTTGGATAATAATACATACCGACTCTGTAAAACTCCTTAACCGATGACCAATGCATGTTTCTTTCAATGCACGCTTAACAAATTTTTTGGTGTTCTTACCTATTTTTCTTTTGCTTCTCTTTGTATGACTTTTTGTAATAGTTTTCATATTTTTCTCCTATATATTCCGATTTCAACCCTTTCGAGTCATCATCAGGCAAAACACACATTCTGCGATCGGATTAAATTTAAAAGTCCCTACGCCTCTTTACTCATACATCATCGTAGCCGTCATCCCGTTTGTCAAACGGCGGTCATACATCAATAGGAAGCCTTGGCTATCTTAGGAGTCCTTTTTTTGAAGATTGCCCCTATTCACTCATTTTACAGGCTTACCGCTCTTAACGACCCTGTACATGTTGCTATTCCGAGCATTTGCTACTTCATCCTGTTTATCCAGTCAGCTCTGGTTTATCAAACTTAACCCAGTTGACGATGGTGCGTTTACAGAACGCATTATTTATTGGTTTTTGTAAATTCCTCCTTTTTTTTGAAGTCGTAACCTCTCGTATTGTTGGTATTCTAATCACACTTTTAT
>JAJRAP010000256.1 GCA_028679855.1 Candidatus Methanoperedens sp. | reverse complement strand
TGATATTTCCGCACCCATTAACCAATCAATATTGAGATGATCACTGAGGAAGCCCAGGAGTTTATCCTTATCGATCCCTGGAACATCACGCCATTTGAACAGGAATTTTTTCCTGAATATCTTCACACTGTTTTTATTATTAAGGATGTTCCGGTCAAGAACATAGATATCTCCATCCGTATCTACAGTGATATCTGTCGGATCTGAATCTTTTCCAAGACTTATTGGTGGCATGTATATTTTTCCAGCCCTGTTAATTATCAGGATCCTTTTTTCTATACTGCTTTCTTCATCATTTTCCCTATGATTTTCCTTACACTTTTCAAGAGCATAAATAACATCACCTGCTATGGTAATGTCAATAAGTTCATTTATCGGTGATCCATTATAACCATTGGATAGTATCCAGCGGATCTGGAGGTTGCTTCTTGCAAACGCAATCAGCCTTCCCTTATCTGCGACATATATTGAATCCTTATCAACAGCGATCCCTGAGGGAGATTCCAGTAATATGGGCAGCGCGCCCAAATCATTAATAATCCCGCTGTCGATCTCATAAGTAAGTATAGACTTTGAATTTTTATCTATTATGAAAATTTTGTTGCAGCCATCAATAGCGATATCACTCATGTTAAGACTGGCATTATTAATGAGATCATTCCAGGATTCGTATATGTAAGTTGAGCTTAACCTGAGTTCTCCTCCTTCAATGGTGAGATTTTCAATATCTTCTTTATTGCTCTCCCAGAGTTCTTGTGTATTGATGCATTTGAATTTTATCTCATCCATGAACATCGCTACTCCTGCATTTATTTACATCTTTGTTGATTATCACGGTCATGCTACCTGGATAAACTGTTGATATTTCTGATGGCAATTTAAGATTCCCATTCACATCAAGGCTTGAACCATTATCACCGGAGATTGAAATTTTAAGGATACAATTGATTCCCTCGATTTTTCGAATATATTCGAAAATCTCAGAACGGGATACCAATCTGCCTATGGGCCAGCCTTTTTTATCGAACCATCCTTTTATTGGATGAAGAAATAAATTTAGTTCTCTTTTTACAGTACTGGTCAATTCATTTTCCGAATAACCCTTTATCAAATCTATTTTCATACTCACATTGACACGGATAAATTGCGGTGATTCGATATGAATTTCAGTTCCAAGAAGCCTGTGTTTATCCACATGATGGCATATTGCATTAATAAATCCGGGGGGAGGTGAAGGCGGAGTAATAAATGTCT
The DNA here is from genome assembly GCA_028679855.1 of Candidatus Methanoperedens sp. Taxonomy (GTDB): domain Archaea; phylum Halobacteriota; class Methanosarcinia; order Methanosarcinales; family Methanoperedenaceae; genus Methanoperedens. The sequence continues at coordinate 12,916 of JAJRAP010000256.1, read as the reverse complement.
CGATTGGTGTATATGGTAATACAGCTATGGTGACTGAGCCGTTACTGCTTTCTCCATTGCTATCGTTTTTCTTATAATTCGGTATGGCTTTTGCTTTTGCCACTCTTAATCCCGGTGTATTCATGGCTATATGTTCAAAATCCCCGGATGTGACAGCAGTGTAAGGGATTTTCATATCCCTTAAACATCTTTCGATAGCATCATTAAGGATTTCCGCATCTTTTCCACCTGTTGAAGGTTTATGATTTACAATATTTAAAGTATGACCAACAGTCTTTTTCTCATTTTCAACTTTCCAATTATATCCAGCCTTGAAATTTCCCTCATTCCCGCCACCTGTCCTGTACCTGACCGCTGTTATCTCAGAGGATGAAGGCGGGATCCTGCCATTTAAACCATCCCCGAATTTTATTTTTCCATGTTCTTTATCAAGAATATAATGATTATCGTCAGACCCTGAACCATCAAAGTCATCAACTTCTGTCCATAGTCCGCTATACATTTCTAAACCTGAATTTTGCACCCTGACGGCAAAATCACAGACCTTTCTCCTGTCCATGACCAGGCTCACTTTTGTTTTCCACACATTCAGGAGCAGGAGAATTTTGTTTCGGTCATCAAAGATATTAATAATATTACCCTTCGGGTTTTTCTCGATATTTGCATGCTCTATCCAGTCAAAATAAAATTTGTTTGCCAGGTATTTTAAAAGCCTTTGATTATCTTTTCCTGGTATTTCGTTCCAGTTTGCAAAATATTCATTATATTCACCAGAAACCGAAACAACAAGAGTATTTGCAAGAATGGGATTGTTGGGTGATCTGAAAACCTGTGACGGCATACCATTACTGGTATTACTGCTGGAAAAATCATCGATACTTTTCCAGTTTTCATCTCTCTTTATTGTCTTGCCATGTATCGCAGGGACTGTATTGATACTTATAGTTTCAATTCGCGGCGGGTACTGGAAACCGGATTTTTTCAGGATGCATCTTAGCCAGAAATAAGATCTTTCATCTTTATCCTTCCATACAATATTTTGTGATGCCGACCAGCCCTTAAGGTCATTAAGAATTATCCGTCCGCTTTTATTAAAGCCTTCCGTCTCATCAATTATCGCCACAGGATCGATGGTTTGCCATTGGCTTCCATCAGGAATTATCGACATTTCCCAGATAAATTCGCAAATGTTGAAAGCTGATCCTTTTTCATCGCCATGTTTTCCGGGCAGTAACTCTAAGTCCTTTTCATAAAGATAAACCATGAAACTGAGTTTTTCCGCTTTCCTGTCAAATCCAAGGTAAAGGGTATTATTTTCATGATCCTTCATGCCAAATGGAGCAAAAAAAAGGTCTGCCTTTTCATTTGCTCCTGTCCTGTCAAAAACGCCTCCTGTTCTTTCATCAACGATCACCTTTTCAAGATTTAAAGGAACTATACTGATTCGCCCAAGCAGTTCAAAAGAAATAGTTTTACCCGATATTTCTGTCTGGATAACTTCACCTTTTGGCAATGTCAATCGTCTGCTAAAATCGTATATGTTAAGCCTGCCATTCTCATTATTTGCGATCAATTCATCTTTTGTGACATCATCGATCTTCAGTTTCACCGTGTTCTTATCATTATCAAGACCCAGGGAAATATTATTTATATGATTTGATATTATTATAGTCTTATTACTATTGGTCTTCTCGATTCTTGCTGTTCTTACCCAATCGACGCCATACCTCATGTAAAGATAATTTATAAGAAGCATATTTTCGTTTCCAGGTATTTCATTCCAGTTGAACAGGTGTCTTAACCTGAATGAAATGTCTGCAATTGCAGGTAATGGCGGTTGTGGCATGAATCCCAAGAGTTTCAGGTATTTGAGTTTGTGGCTGTCTCGTATCAGGTTTATTCGGAATAATGTAATTTCGGTCAGCCAGGCAAATAGGTCTATTAATGTAACACCCGGGTCGCTTAAATTGTGGTCTGTCCACTGTGAAGAATATCTTGGAATGAGTTTTCGTGCTTCATCCACAAGCTGATCAAACGTCTTATCATCCAGATTCTGTTTTGGCAGGACCATTGTTATCACCCGCTTCCTGCTATCCATTTTGCAGAAATATCATGTTCACCGCTATGCAGAAGAGTATCCGCTGGAAGTTTGAAATTATCAGAAGTTCGTGTTATTTCGGTTAATTTTGAGTTTGATTCATCATAAAGTTGGATCGTAAGTTTACTTACGTGGTCAACATTATCTATCCTCTCAAACAATGGAAAAATGTCAGATATGCATGGGACTGCACCGAAGTCCCAGCCTTTGCCTTCCAATCCTCCATAGAGAGGATGAAGGAAATCGATTATTTGTGACTTTGCTTTCTGTTCTATAACAGGTATAGCATCTATCTTACCAGTTACAATAATAGCAGATATCTTTACTACAACATAAGAGGGCTGGGTCACATTCAGTTTTGCGAGATTGGAGCATCTCTCTTTGACGTATCTTTCCACTATATGGCGCAGCTCTGGTGTGGGCATTGGTTTTATATCCGTGCTTTGCGGAACTATGACAATGGTAATAGTTCCCGGTATGTGTTTCCCATCTGCACTCAGGTTGGGGAGAATTTTTACCCTTGCCACTTTATTCGAAGCTTCTTTTGCAAGCATCTGGTAATCCAGAATGGCAACAGCCCTGTTCCTGTGTTTTAGCACAGAAGGCGCTCTTTCTATGAGCGCCGTTACTTCTTCGGTATCTGCTCCACCATCAGAAGCAACAGGATTGTAAACCTTATCAACAAAAGCTATTGTGCCCTGGAGTTTTGATATCTTAAGGGCAGGAATATTCCCGTTTTTCCCTCCGCCAGTAGAATATGTGGCTTTGATATTGTTCTGTCCTATGGATGGTATCATGCCGTGAATTCCATCGCCAAACCGGAATTCACCTGTTGTCCTGTCGATAACATAATGCCTGTCCATGGCACCTGAATCAAGGAAATTTGGTACTTCATCCCATTTCACCCAGAACTCTGTCACATTGCCTTTATCGTCTTTTTTCTCAACAGTATACCGATAATTTCCTATGGCTTTTCTTTCCATTTCGGTGAGAGTGCCAAACTCATCCACAAGAATCTTTTCTGATACTACAGGTGTGTTCATCAGACGGAACATCTGGTGGCGTTCGCCGGTGCTGGAACCTGCAATTTCATCTCCAATAGTCCTTGATTGCAGCGCCCACGCAGAATTAAGATATAAACCAAGAAGTTTTGATCTTGTGGGAATATCTCTTAGATCAATAAATGGATTTTGCACGAATTGCGCTCTTATCCAGTATAGATCATTTTTTGTGAACAATTTTTCACTCGCCATTTCCCCGGATATGACAAATTGCACCATCTCGCCCTTTGTAAGACCATTCGTTTCATCCAAGATATCCGGTTCGATCCAGACCCTGTTTTTCAAGAGGTATTGCCATTTCAACAATGGTCTTTTATTTTCACTGTAATCGATATTTTCATCAATTGATATGAAAAGACTGATCGGCCCTCCTTTTATCGGCATGTCAAATCCAAAATAAAGCGATGGATCAGGGTTCGGGATGGGTTCGAACGGTCTAAAACTGTTCATGGCATTCAGTTCATCTTTGCAATTTTTAAAGACAAGGTTATTCTTTGCAAGGATGTATTCGGGTTGATCTGCAAATTTGTCCAGTCCCGCACTACTTATATAATTGATCTTTAAATTCGAAAGCTTCGGTGGACAAAAACTTCCCGCTTCAACCTGGTTACTTCCTGTGATGATGTACTCTTTTCCATAATCTCCCCCCACAAGGCGCACGCGTATCCAGTACTTTTCCTGTCCGTTCACTGTTGTGGGTTTTACTGCCGGCATTGAAGGTATAGTGATTTTGGCATTACAGCTTTCATTACCCGCCCAATTGCCAGGAGTTTTTCCAAAATCAAGATTTTCAATCCCACTCCACCCCATTCCATCCCAGTATTCCCATGAAAGCTGGGGCTGGTTCGCTGCAGGTGTTCCATTTTTTGCAGATGCTGGCTGCCCGCCTGGTTTTCCAGGCGTAAGATCAAAAAAGAGTTTCACTTCATATCCTGCCTTCGAGAAAGCATCATCACAGGCTATGTAAAAAGTATTGTATATCTGTGGTTTTTTGCCAAATGGATATATTTCTTTAGTAATATCCACAGGCACGTCGTTCATGAAAGCCATATCGGGTATGATGAATTCAACGTCTGAAGTAGACTTTTTGTCTTTATTTGAAGAATATGGTGAAGTAGAAATATTGAGCTTTGATATTTCCGTATCCTTTATCATTGCAATCCTGGAATTTATTACCCTGCACCGTATCCATCGGCTTTTTATTCCGTTGATTTCTATCTCACTTATCGGGTCATCTGAATCTTTGATCAATGGCAGCCAGCTGGATTTATTTGCAGGAGTCAGAATATTCCATTTGATCGTTTTTATTTCCTTGCCATCGATCTTTTCAGTGACTTCAGTTCCATATTCCCATGAAAAATTAAATGGATCTGAAAGGTCCACAATTCCGCTTTTTATTTGGATACTTGCAGTTGTAACATTTAACCGATTCTTATCCCCTATATAAAGTATATGTTCCTGCAAATTGTTGCTGAGCCCGAAAAATTCTGATGAACCTTTGCCGTCTATTGCTTTTGTGTGGTCAAATACTTCATCCTGCTTGTATATATTTAACCTATCGTTCTCGAACCTGACTGTGAATTCATCAGTCACATAAGTTCCTATTTCCAGTTTAATTTTATTCGTTGTTTTATCCAATATAAGTAAAATATTAGGATTCCCAGCAGAAGTTATTTTTATTTCGTTACCTTGTTTCGTTATAGTTCCTGATCTTGCCCATTCAATATCATAATTATTTACCAGGTATTCTATTATCCTTTCATTTTCAGTCCCCGGGACTTCATCCCAGTTAAACAGATAATTGTTATCAATAATACTGAACACAGATACCAGTTTTGAAGGCGTAGCCATGATATTTTTCTCAGTTTCAAATAGCACCGGCTTTCCATCAGTTCCCTGGCCAGCTCCCTGGGTCAATGCCGGAATAAGGACATTCTCCGGAGTTCCTTTGCTCAGCAGGAATGTGAGAGGAACTCTTGCAGGACGGGCAGGAATAAGAGAAGCATTAATTGTCTCAAGAAAGGAAAGGAAATGTCTTTGTGGAGCATCATTGAGTTTCTTGATTGCTATTTCGGACATATAGGAAAATATTTTTGAAAGAGCTGCGCCAGGACCGGTGTCCGTATCTTCTCCAAAAGCCCATTCAGGTGTATAGAACGGGACTTTACCCCTTATCTCCTTAAGGATAATGTTCATGTCTTTTTTAATTACTTCAGGCTGGGACATTTTTTTATTCTCCTTCCTTTAAGTAAAATGGATAAACAAGATTGAATTCAGTATTTGTAACTCGTACCCTGTAATCAATATTAATAAAAAGTTTGCCTTCATCCGCTTTTCCTGCATCTGTATTTACATTTATCAACTCAATCCGCGGCTCCCACAATGTAAGGGCATCTCTTACACTTGTCTCGATAAGGGATAGATTTACTGCGTTCATGGACGTAAAGACAAATTCATGTATCCCGCATCCGAAATCCGGACGCATGACGCGCTCGCCTTTAGCTGTTCCAAGGATTATCCTGATCGCTTCTTTAATATCTTCTTCATACTCAGAAACGGCGATATTTCCATTTTCATCTACTCTGACAGGGTATTTCCATCCTTTGCCAAGAAAATCCTTGCTCATTTAATTTCTCCAGTTAATATTAATTTTGTAATTCGGGTTTTTTCAATCCTTAACCGATCATTACAGTAGGGCATCCCATCACTATCGAATTGGGAGGGCCTGCTTCTACGATCATATCTCCCTGGCGGACTGCGGGAAGGTTATTGATCAGCACCGTAACACTTCCCATAGCCACCACACCACCTACATGTGGCACAGTCCCTGTGAACAGGGGACATATATGAGAGTCAGATCCTGCCCGAAAAGCCGGCATCCCACCTATTAGTACATTTACACTTCCCGGCCCTGGCCCCAACGGGGTGCCATGGCTTGTATTATCTCCTACTCTTGCTGCTGGTGGCATTCTTTTAATCTCCTAATTTATCTTTACGATTGATCCCTGGATAGTGAGGACTGAACTTGATTTTAGGGTCAGAGAAGCAGTTCCCTCTATCTCGACATTATTTGATTTTATTTTAAGTTTCATGGCGCTTTCGATATCTATCGAGTTCTCCATGGAATCTATTTTGATCTTGTTGCTGCCTGTCTTATCCACGATCTCGATCTTTTCCTGTCCTGAAGAATCATCAAGCACGATCTTGTGTTGCCCTTTTGTGTGGATCTCGATCTTTTCCTTCTTGGTGGTACTATCATCATTGAATATTATTTCATGTCCGCTTCTTGACTTTATTTTCCTGATATTGTTCTTGCCGTCGCTGTTCGTTTCAGGAGGCTTATCCTTGCCATTCCAGAGAGCTCCGATCACATAAGGCTGGTTGATCTCACCATGTTCAAAAGCAACGAGTACTTCATCATCAACCTCAGGATAAAAGACCATCCCCCTTTCATTTCCTGCCATCGGACTTGCGATCCTTGCCCAATAGCTTTCATCCTTTTCTCCTCTCCATGGAAAATTGATCTTGATCCTTCCCAGACCTTCAGGATCCTGGTTGCTTGTGACCACAGCTATTACAACCCCAAATATGTGTCTGTCTTTAAGCCCTTCCTGTCCGGGTAATAGATCTTCAATGCTCACAAAATACACCTTTGTACAGTGATCGTAGTTTTATAGCCTGCCTCGCCTATGGAATGGTTTGCTTTTGCTATATAATACACACCGCTGAACCGTTTTCCTACTTTTTCAATATTTACTGTGATACCGGGTCGAAGCTGCGGATCGCCGATGCATTCAAGAGTCCCTTCAATAAAGCCTTTATTCCTTCTCTTTAATTCTGCTTTGGCAAGGTTCTTTGCTTCTTTCTGGGAACGCACAAGCCTTCCTTCAAGTTTTACATCTATCCTTGTGCCATGTGACGTTTCCACAATACTGTCAAAATCAGGGATCCCTACACTGCTCTTTATATCGTTGATCGTTGCAGATTCGGAAATACTTTCTTTATCCTTAACGTTCCATGCTGTAACATGTACTTCATTGACAAGCGCAGCCGCGGTCATCCTTGGATTAAAATTAATGAAATTTTTCCTGAATTCAAAAGTAAAGTCACCTTTAATATTATCTTTTGGAATACGAAAGAATAATTCCTTATTCCGTACGAAAAACTCATAGCCGATCTCATTTGAAAGCCTTCTTAAGAGCCCATAATCCATTTCATTCTTTATTCGTTCAACCTTGTCATGAGGTATTTCAGTGGGATCAACTTTTGCAGTCAAACCATTCTTCTGTGCGATCTCCTGGGCGATCGTTGAGTAAGTTACTTTTGTATCCGTGAATTCTTTTGCAGTTTTTTGCATATCATGAGAAAAATCATACCCTTCAAGGCTAAGCGTTGGATTACCCGTTGATTGAAAACCGGGTGTAAGGGCTTTAATCCTTCCTTTTATCATACCCTGTTTCTTTGATGTGGCATACCCGAAAAGGATTTCGACCTCTGTGCCAGGTTTTATTTTATCATCGTCAAGCCACCTGAACTGCTGCGTCTTGATATTTATTTCTTCATTTAATGATATCCGAAACATTGCAGGAGTTTCTATGTCTTCATCTATTTCTATACTTAAGATGCTCTCCTTAGGAGGAAATTCTTCACTTCCCTGCTTGACCTTAAATACTGGAGCGTAAACATTCAAACCTGAAATCGCCGTTGCCATATCATTACTCCAGCGGCGGGATTACCAATTCGGTACCTGGTTTTAAAAACCTTGGATTATAGATATTATTTTTTTCTGCAATGGGTCTCCACATACCAGGATTTCCATATTCCCTGTGAGCTATCGCCCAGAGGCTATCGCCATTTTTTGCCAAATACACTTTTGTTTTATCAGGCGACTGGAGCTCCCTTTCCCGGCTGTTAAGCTGCATCTTGAATTCTTTCAGCGTGATATTCAGCCTTGCCCTGACCGGCGCTCCTTTAGAATTGAACATCGTGAACCTTTTTGTCACCCGTTCAAGTACACAATAAAAAGGTTCTTTGGAGTCAATTCCCCAGATAAACTGTAAGGGAGGAGGAGCATGAATCGTTGGATCAATTTTCATAAGATCTGTAAGTTTGCCTGTAAGCTCCCTTACATCAATTCCTTTTTCATACGTATCATAGAAAAGTTCAAGAGTGATACTACCGGCGTTTCCTTTTACGAACTGTAGATAAGGAGATTCAAGACCTGGTATAGCTACTTCTGAGAAAGTATTGCTCCTTTCTATAGAATATTCAGTGGGAAAATAAAGTACCTCTATCTTTGTACCCTCTTTACTCCCTCCAAGTATTTCAAAAAAACCTTTTTTAGGATCCATTTAAATATAGCCCCTTCTTTCTTTTTCAATAGTTATCTTGCGGTCTAATAAACGGTAAACCTGATCAGAAAGCTGGTTAATGTTTATTTTTCGATTCATTTCCCCCACGTGTGATGTTTGAATGTTTTTTACACTTTCGATCACAGTCTGTTTTGCCTCATAGGCAATTCTTTTTACATTTTCTATTTCCTCTTCGATCTTTCTATTTGTCTTAAAATGAAGGTCATGATTTTCAGTCGTTGTATCCGATTTTATGATAGAAGGCATTATGCCGGAAAGAGTCCTCTGGTAATCCATTTCCTGATTATGTTTTATGCTTGTTGGGAATGATTTTGAGTGTGATAATATCATCTCTGGCATATTTTTTTGAATAGTATCCATATACTGCAAAATTGCTGGAAAATTATAAACCAAATTTGAACGTTGAACATTTGTGAAATGAATTTCTTTATCCCCTTTAAATTCATGAACCATTAAATCAGCCTGCGGGAATGAATAATCAAATCTTTGTCCTGATATGAAATAAGAATCTTGAATCTGGGACTGCATATTATTTGCAGATATTGTGTTCAGCAATAAATTCACATGCGGCAGAATAACATGATATTTTTTATCTAATTTTGAGAAATTAAAGTATTCCTTTGAAGTTAAAATATCACCCTGGATTGACATGCTGTTTAACAATAGGTTCACATGTGGCAGGATCGCCGGTTCAAATTCGGGATGTAATCCATGATTTATGATTTGAATATAATTATTGAAATATGAGTTGTATTTATTTATGGATGATTTTGTTATATCATTTAAAACTTCTGGATAATTAAGAGAGTTAGCCAATTTACTATTTATTAATAATAAATTCACATGCTGCAAAATAACTGGTGATTCATTATGAAATACGAATTTATAATCCCAACTAACTGAATTATCAGCCAAAGAAATATCTTCGACCCCATTTGGTAGATTTTCATATTTTTTATAATTGAAAAATAATGGAATATTTTTTGATCTGAAAGCCAATGAAGAAACCTTGTTCTGTTTTGGAATTGATCTTTCAATCCTGAACCATCCCAGCAGGCTTTTTATCCCTTCTACACTTTCTAAAATGTGCTGAGTTGTTATGTTCCTGGTGATATTGAATTGCAAAAGAACACTCAAATTTACCTTGTGAGATAACAACTGTCCGGTGTTTTTAAAAAAAATCATCAATGGGAAGTCGTAAGGATTTCTTTTTCCTTTCTGATACCTCCCTGTGATCCTGCTGTGAAAATTCCGATCTGAAATATTCATCGATTTATCCATTATCACTAACCTTTCTTGATTCCATGATGTGCAAGTTCGATAGTCTCAAACGCCACAGTGTTGCTGTCTGCCTTTAATTCAGGCCCTGTCCACTTGACAGGAAAGGCTTCATGGAAATTCCATCGCCATTTATCAGCGCCTGTGACATCCTGCAAAACGATAATTCCGTTTTTCCTTTTAAACTTACCACTGACCACTTCCTGATACCATTTCCACATATCATCCAGATCTGAAATTCCTCTTTTCAGGGTAATATTCTGGTATTTTGTCCTTTTTGGGAGTATATGCACATAATCATTTACACCTCCCTCCTCATAAGATTCCGTCTCTGTTTCAAGGATTAGTCCTGTTATATCTGAGACCTGCGCGACAATGATCCCTCCGATCTCTACCCTGAACCTGAATGAAGTATAAGGATATGGTTTTGTGCCCGTTGTCATAAATTCTTTATTTTGCCCTTTATTCGGTTTTTCCCATGGATTTCTCTTTCAAACCTCAAGAATGCTTTTCTGTTTTTCCCCGCTTAAACGCTTGTTGATCCTTGAGATCTCCTCGCACCATCTGTACCTTTCTTTGTGTTCCATATTAATTATTTCTTCAAAATGCCAGTGAAAATGATATGCGATAAAAGCTACCTCCTCGTACAACCTGTCAAGGGGGTAGCCTGCTATTCCCCCCGGGATTCTACCTCAAACTCGAACTTGTGCTGGCATTTAGGACATTCTGCCTTTATTTTTCCAGTTCCATTTTCATTTATTCGCCTGTAGAAATCCTGCAAGTAAGACAGGTCTGACGCAAACAGGTTTTCGATCACCTTTGTATTGATTGCCTGCAGATTTCCCAGCTTCGTGACAACTCTTGAAAACAATATCACTGTCAGATATGCCGGATTTGTCTGCACTCTTGCATCCTTTAAAGGGAGGATCTCATCAGCGGCAGTAGCAAGACGCATAATGCCTTTCTTATGGAGATTTCCCTCATCGTCTACATACCCTTTCGGTAAGGTGAATTCAAATTCTGTTTGAAATACCATATTATTACCCGCTCATTTTTTTATTTGACGCGTTTAAATCCTTCGTGTACTATTTCAAGGGTTTCTATCGCTACTTCGTTCCCTTTGGCGCTAAAATCCGGCGGGTCATATTTGCTTGGCCATGCTGAAACGATGTCCCAGCGGGATTTATCAGCTCCACCTTCATCTATCAAGATGATTGATATGTTTTTCCTTTCTTTTTCCGCTCCTGAATCTATTACCTTTTGTCTCCATTCATACAGGTCCATCGAGTCGGTAATTCCCCATTTAAGGGTAATGTTCCCGTATTTTGTCAACCCTGACAGTTTCCTGAAAGTTGTGGTTTCATTTCCTTCCCTGTATTCAACAGGATCTGTTGTAGTGTCTGCAAAATTGCATTCGCTGAACCCAGCCTGGGAAATCCCATCGATCTCAACACGGAACCTGAACTGCCTGTACGGATCTTTTCTATCTCCAGTAGCCATATTTTATCCTCCATTAAATATATTTTATCTTCTTAATCTATTATTTCAATTCTTTACTCAGTAGCGGAAGAGCCTCCAGCCCATTGAGCGATGCGGAATATCACGAACTCTGCGGGCTTTACAGGTGCGATACCGATAATGCAGATCAATCTTCCATTGTCAATATCATCCTGTGTCATGGTAGTCCTGTCGCATTTGACAAAGAATGCTTCTTCAGCTTTTGTTCCCATGAGCGCGCCATCTTTCCAGACCCTTGTAAGGAACTGGGTTATAGTAGCCCTCACTCTTGCCCAGAGTTTTTCATCATTGGGTTCAAATACAACCCACTGCGTGCCTTCTTCTATGGATTCCTCTACGAAGATGAACAGGCGACGGACGTTTATGTATTTCCAGAGAGCATCACTTGAAAGGGTGCGCGCTCCCCAGACGCGGATACCTCTTCCCGGGAATGTGCGAATTACATTGACCCCGCGAGGATTGAGGATCCCCTGTTCTCCTTTTGTTATCTGGAACTCAAGATCCATTGCCCCGCGCACGACTTCATTTGCCGGAGCTTTATGCACGCCCCGTTCAACATCGCTGCGGGCATATATCCCTGCTATGTGACCGCTGGGCGGTATCAACTTTTCTTTTCCTGTCAGGGGATCAATGATCTTTATCCATGGATAATAGAACGCAGCGTATTTGGTATCTGAAACACTATCCCGGGGCTTGATATTGCTGACATTACTGCTCCCATCATCAGCATCAATAATAGCAAAACGATCCTTTAAATCTTCACAATGGTTTATGAGAGCCTGGGCAAGAGCCGGGGCATTCACATTCAAAGCGTCAGGAGAGCAAATAATGGATATTTCATCTATCTCCCGGAACGCTGTCAGTCCCTTGCGTTTGCCAGGTATATCGTCAGCCGCTGAGTTTCGCAGATAATCATCCAAAGCAATAGCGGTACCATCAAGATCTGTTCCTTCCAGGGGAGTTACTGTATTCGGCGCATTTGGTATAGTCCCCGAATAACCGGTTTCTAAGGATATCGTAATTAAACTTGATATCCCGTTTATTTTAAGATCAAAATAGTCAGGTGATTTTGGGTCAAGTGAAAGATTATCATATAATTCGACCAGTGCCGGCTGAGGCTTTGATTTTTTATTTGATTCCGGATCGAACAAAGTCGATGGCAGCGGATCGTTCCAGTAGAATACTGAGAGTTTGAACAGCGGTTTTGCCGTTGTATTTTCAGTTCCCACTCCCACTTTGACAACTATTCTTTTGCCCCATTCTCCTTCTCCAATCGCTTCCACTGTTAGCGCATCTGTGCCCGCCGCAGTAAGTTTTATCGATGCTGTGCTGGCATCATTGGCAGCAACCCTTCCAATGAAGCATCGCTGGCCTCCATTCGTAAAAAAACCATCTACAGCATAGGCAAGATATGAGTCATTGGTATAACTTCCGTATATTTTCTGGAATTGAAGCCAATTTGTAACCAATTGGGGACTTGTGGGTCCCCGCTCTGTTTTGCCAAGGAATCCTGCTGTACTTGTGCTGACCCCTTCTATGGGCTTTGCGCCTATTTCAAATTCTTCTACATACACACCTGGTGTTAAATA
>JAJRAP010000255.1 GCA_028679855.1 Candidatus Methanoperedens sp. | reverse complement strand
TATGAAAGGAAACTTTCACGTACCGTTCTGAGAAGAGGGGGAGGGAGCAATCTCTCCTTCTTATTCGGCAGGAACTTGAAGGATTACTCAGACAGGAATTGTGCCTGAGCTAAACAAATACCAAGAAAGAAATCCTGATTGAACGTATTCGACAAACGGATATCAAACAGAAGTATGGCATCAAATCATTAGAGTATCTCATAGTGAAACTGGACGGTGAGTTGATCCAACTTTACAGCAGGAAGGAATCTGGAGAGAATGTTGATCTTGCTATCAGGAACAAAGAAGAAAGAAAAAATGAGTATGAAAAGGCGCTTATCGTTCTTAAGGATGAGATACAGAGGGATGATGAGATCGAGCATATAGGCATGGAAGTGACAATGGAATATGAGAGGAGAAACGGGAGAGTTCCTGAGGATGTCTCTGATGAGAATTTAGGTTTTGATATTCGCTCAATAGATACTTCTGGTAAGATGCGATACATAGAGGTCAAAGCAAGGGCGGAAACGGGTGCTGTGGCTTTGACTCAGCCTGAGTGGTTCAAGGCTCTAAGGTTTAAAGATGACTACTATCTGTATGCTGTAATGAACGCTGGTGGAAAACCCCGGCTCTATATCATCAGGAATCCATCTGAGACTTTAGAACATGAGGAGAAGGTTGAAGTTGTGAGATTTATTGTGCCATTCAAAGAGATAATTGAAAAAGGAGAGGAAGCTGATAGAAAAATAGTGTGAGAAATATGAAGACATTAGAAGAAATAAAAAAAATCCTTGAAGCACATAAAGGAAGATTGAAAGAAAGATTTGGGATAAAGGAGATAGGGATATTTGGCTCTTATGTGAGAGGGGAACAAACAGAGAAAAGTGATGTGGATATACTTGTTGATTTTTATGAATTATCCGATGTTTTTGATCTGCTGAGGTTAGAGCGTTCTCTTCGCAGGCTTTTAAGATGCAAAGTTGATGTGGTGAGAAAACAGGCGATAAGAAAAGAACTGAGGGATAGAGTCTTATCTGAGGTTATTGAAATATGAAAAGAGAGTATATATTTTTTATAATTGACTACGAAATTGTCTGGAAAGTGACAAAAGAGAAACTACCTGAATTAAAGATCCAGGTTGAACAGATGTTGAAAGAAGTGGAAAAAGAGATAGAATAATATGACCACCACCCGCCGCTTCATCGAAGATTCCTTCCCAGTAAAAGAAGTAAGCATCGAATCCGCGCGCGAGAAAAACATCCGCCACGGTCACATCTCCACACTTCACATCTGGTGGGCGCGCCGCCCTCTTGCATCATCAAGAGCCACAAACTATGCAGCGCTTATCCCTGCGCCTGATAATGTCGATGAGTGGAATAAAACGCGCCAGTTCATCATTGATTTCTCAAAATGGGAGAACTCCCTGAACCCCACCCTCATTGAAAAAGCCAGGGAGGATATACTGAAAGCCAACAACGGCGTGCCGCCAAAGGTGCTTGATCCTTTCGGAGGCGGCGGCACGATCCCGCTGGAGGCACTGCGCCTTGGCTGCGAGACTTATTCCAATGACCTGAATCCGGTGGGGCGGTTCTTATCCAGAAATGCACGCTTGAATATCCGCAGAGGGATGGGAAAAATAACGAAAAAAAGGGATTGATGGATGATAAAAAATGAACACATTACAAATTATTAAATCTCAAATCTCAAAACTTATTTTTGAAATGGACATTCCATTAGAGAAAATCATCCTTTTTGGTTCAAGAGCGAGGGGGGATTTTACTAAGCAGAGTGATTGGGATATTTTGATTGTAGTAAGCAAAGACTTAACAATAAAAGAAAAAATGGAACTAATGGATAAAATTATAAAGAGACTTTCAGATTGCTATATTCCATGCGATGTAATTATAAAATCTGTAAAAGAGATGGAATATTACAAAGATTTCATTGGGAGTGTGACAAGAGAGGCGATGAAGGAAGGAGTTGTTATATGATTGATGAGAAAGTAAAAAAATGGGTGATTAAAGCCATTGAAGATTTTACAGCAGCAGAGAAATTATTGAGTTTTTCAGATAAGGAAATAGTCACAAGTGCAGTATGTTTTCACTGCCAGCAGTTTGTGGAAAAAATACTCAAGGCATATTTAGCTTCAACAGGTATAGATTTCGGGAGAACTCATAATCTGAGATATCTTCTGAAACTGTGTTCAGATAATGATGCTGATTTTTCTAAATTGGAGGTTGGAAGCATGACTTTCTATGCGGTTGACATCAGATATCCTGATGAATTTTATGTTCCATCGGTTGATGAAGCACATGAGTGCTTTAACCTCAGTTTAAAGATATAATCCTGAATTTTTTCAGTAAATTTTCAGTATTTACCTCAATTCGGTTAAACTTAATAAATTTATTGTTTAGAACAGTATCTCCGAAGAGATGTTAAAAAATTAATACAGTAAAATCTTTAGCACCTTACATCAATCCCAATAGCCTTTTTTTCAACAAAACAATATTATCCAACTTGTTCCTATATTAGTTCCATCATCGGAACTAAACAATATAATATACACTGATATTAAAATAAATCTTTGAGCATCCTATCAAATCATAGCTCATATGATTCAT
>JAJRAP010000254.1 GCA_028679855.1 Candidatus Methanoperedens sp. | reverse complement strand
GGATAAGCCAGCTGCCCGCCCGACATTACATATGCTTCTGAAAGCAGTTTTCGTGTCTTGGCATCTCTTATTATAACGAATCTGCGCTCCTGGCGGTTCCCGGCAGAAGGAGAAAGTCTGCAGGATGCCTTATACTTGCTTATATTGCACCAGGAGTGGGACGGCAGGGTAAATTTAATGAAGCAGCGACCAGTTCACAAAAACAACAGTTTATCAGAATTTTCAGAATAATCAGAAAAGTTTAACTATTCTGAACACTATTACTGAATGACCAACAATGACACGAAAAGATGATAACAAATTCTGCTGCACAGCATCTGAACTGGGCTGCTGCAAAGTAGAATCAGTAATAAGCGTTGATGAGAGGGGACAGATGGTGCTTCCCAAGGAGATAAGGGATAAAGCCAATATCCGTGCATGTGATAAGCTTGCTGTAATAAGCATGGAAAAAGACGGAGCTGTTTGCTGCATATCTCTGATAAAGGTCGAAAAACTCGAAGAGATGGTGAAGGGCATGCTCGGACCTGTGATGAAGGACATTCTTGAGAAATAATAATGGAGGGATCAGATGAAACATAGTGAAATTAAGAAAGTAGTTCGGGAAGGATACGGCAAGATCGCAAAGACGAATAGCTCATGTTGTGCCCCCACGTCATCATGCTGCGGTGGGAGCAGTGCAGATGATACAAGCAGGAAGATAGGATATACTGATGAAGAACTATCATCCGTGCCGGAAGGCGCTAACCTCGGTCTGGGATGCGGAAACCCGGTGGCGTTTGCATCGCTGAAGAAGGGTGAGACAGTCATGGATCTGGGCTCTGGTCCTGGATTCGATTGCTTCCTTGCTGCAAATAAAGTCGGAAAGAGCGGGAAAGTCATAGGCATTGACATGACTCCAGAGATGCTTGACAGGGCAAGGGAGAACGCACGAAAAGGCAATTATAAGAACGTCGAGTTCAGGCTTGGGGAGATAGAGAACCTGCCTGCTGCTGATAATTCTGTAGATGCGGTCATCTCGAACTGCGTCATCAATCTGGCGCCGGATAAAAAACGAGTCTTCAAAGAGGCATTCAGGGTGCTAAAACCAGGAGGCAGGCTCATGGTCTCTGACATCGTACTGACAAAAGAGCTTCCCGATAACATAAAAGATTCAATGGAAGCATACATCGGCTGTATCGCAGGAGCCATATCAAAGGATGAGTACATCATGGCTATTAAATATGCAGGGTTCAGGGATGTCAGGATAGTTGGCGAATCGTATTATCTCGAGCTGATGAACGACCCTGGTATAAGGGATCTTATTGAAAAGATCAATATTCCTCCCGATGTCGTGAAGGAGATCGCAGAGTCAATGGTCAGTGTAAAGGTGCAGGGAATGAAGTAAGTTCGGAGGCACGCCAGTCACATGCGGGTGCATGAGGGTTTTTTGTTTATATAAAAAACCTGTGATTTTTATTCCTTATTTTTTCTCTGGCATTTCAGCAAGCTTCAATCCCACAATAGACATTATGATAACATAAAGCAGCAGAGCGGTTGAAAAACCATATCCCGGCATCGGCAATGTAAGCTTCGACACCATTATTATAACGATCAAAAACGCGACCGAACCCACTGCCGTTAAAATCTCAATATGCATTTTCTTCATAATATCACAAGCTTTGCATCTATAATTCCATCAACCTCTTTTATCTCATCCAGAATCCTGTCATCCACTTCATTGTCAATATTGAGCACCATTATCGCCTCTCCTCCAGCCTTTATTCTTCCGACCTGCATCCCTGCGATATTGATATCGTTATTTCCGAGTACCATGCAACAGGGGCCTATGATATTGGGACGGTCCTCTATCTTTGTCACTATCATGAAGCCTGACGGGATAACATCAATGAGGTATTCATCCAATTGTACGATACGCGGTTCCTTTCCTATGACAGTGCCGCTGATTATCCTCTCTTCTCCCTTCTTTCTCAATTTTATGGATATCTGGCTCGGATAGCCCACCACGGTCTTTGATTTGCTCTCTATTACCTTCAATTTCCTTTCTTTTGCGATAGTGGGCGCATTCACATAATTCACGCCCGCGCCAAGCATGGGTTCAAGCAGTCCTTTTAACACTGCAAGAGTAACAGGAGCTACGTTGTGGTCAGCGATCTCGCCGCAGTAGGAAATTTCTATCGTCTCATAATTTCCGATAAGCTGCGTTCCCAGTTTTCCCATTTTCTCTGCAAGCGGAAAATACGGTTCAATGATTTGCATGACCTCGGCTTTAACATAAGGCATGTTTATGGCGTTCTTGACAGGCAGTCCTTTCAAGGCGTTGACTACCTGCTCTGCGACCGTGACAGCCACATTTATCTGCGCCTCCTCGGTCGATGCACCAAGATGAGGGGTCACAATGACGCAGTCCAATTCCAGCAACGGGTTCTCAAATGGCGGTTCCTTCGTGAACACATCGATAGCCGCACCCCCGACAATGCCGTCCTTGACCGCTTTTGCAAGCGCTTCCTCGTTGATGATGCCGCCTCTTGCGCAGTTGATGAGGCGCACACCTTTTTTCATTATCGCAAATTCTTTAGTACTGATTAGGTCTTTGGTCTCCTTGGTAAGAGGTGTATGTACAGTAATATAATCAGCGCGTCTTACTATGTCTTCGACAGTTGTAAGCTCCACGCCAAGGTCTTTTGCCCTTTCTGCAGAAATAAATGGATCATAAGCAAGAATTATCATCTCCATCCCCAGCGCCCGCTTTGCAACTTCTGACCCTATTCTTCCAAGCCCCACGACGCCAAGCGCTTTTCCCCTGACCTCAACGCCCATGAATTTCTTCCTGTCCCATTTCTTTCCTTTTAGCGAGGCGTTCGCCTGTGGGATGTTCCTCGACATTGACATCATCATGGCGATCGTATGTTCTGCAGCTGAGATAGTGTTCCCTTCAGGCGCGTTTACAACGATAATACCACGTTCAGTTGCAGCATTTACATCAATATTATCCACACCCACACCTGCTCTTCCTATTATTTTTAGCTTATTACCCGCATTTATGACCTCTTTTGTCACCTGCGTCTCGCTGCGTACGATGAGCGCTTCGTAATTCCCTATGCGCTTTATCAGTTCCGAAGGCTCAAGACCCGTAGCTATATCCACAACAATGTCTTTTTTTAATATCTCAATGCCCTGTTCTGCTATAGGGTCACTTATAAGTACTTTCACGTATTATCACCAGACAAGTCGGCTAAATAGGGCTACAAGCATTTCAGCTTTTCGTTTAATTTCAAAAATTAAAATTATGTGATCATGCATTCGACCGAAGAAGTAGCTATAGGATACGATGTCCTTAAAATGAACTCCAGAATAGCCCGCCGCAACCGCAATACGCTTGAAAGACATGGCGTGACAGCATTCAACATAATGGGTGCCATCGGCTCGGGAAAAACGCTGCTGATAGAGAAGACGATACAGGAATTCGGCGACCGTTTCAGGATAGGCGCCATTGCCGGGGACGTGATCGCGCGCATCGATGCTGCGAGGTTTGAAAAATACGGTGTACCGACAGTGGGACTTAACACAGGAAAAGAGTGCCATCTCGATGCCCATCTGGTAGAGCATGGTCTGGGCGACCTGCCACTTGATTCCCTTGACCTGCTATTCATCGAGAACGTGGGCAACCTCATCTGCCCGACTGATTACGAACTTGGCGAACACAAAAGAGTAGTGGTCGTAAGCGTTAGCGAGGGGGACGACATAGTCGAAAAGCATCCTTTGATATTCAGTACGGCAGACCTGATTATCGTAAATAAGATAGATATAGCAGAGGCTGTAAATGCAGATGCAGATAAGATGGTAAAAGATGCCTGTACCATCAATCCCCGCATAAAAGTGCTCAAGATGAGCCTGAAAACCGGGAAGGGTTTTTCGGATTGGGTGGACTTTGTGGAAAAAAGCATTATCAAGAGATAAGAAATCTCTTTTTTTCCTCGTTCGCATATAAATGAGCAAGCCTTGCCGGTTCGGGAAGTTTATGACCTCTCAGGCACGACCTCACTATTGAAAGTGAGCTTTCAAGCGACACCCGGTGACCTGGTGCAACGATAATCG
>JAJRAP010000253.1 GCA_028679855.1 Candidatus Methanoperedens sp. | reverse complement strand
GGTTTATTTCATTTCCACTTCAATAGATGATCGTAAAATAATATCACTTCTTGGCATCGGGCTGGCTATGTCTGTGTGGGCGATAATGGGAAGCGCAGGGAAGATACTGCATCCTGATAATCCATTCGGCGCTTCTGAACCTTCGATAAAAATCTTTTTCTTTTTGATATCGCTGGTCTTTCTGGCAGCCTCAGTCCTGGCAGTGCGCTGGATCAAAAAGATGGAGACGTGATGTGGAACTCACAAAATCAATTATCGTGGCTTTAATATCCTTCTCACCTGTTGGAGAGGAATTGATAGCCATTCCCGCAGGCGTAGCCATGGGACTTCCTGTTTTTCTAGCTGCCGGGGTAGCGGCTGCCGCGAATTTCATGCCTGTTCCTGTTCTTTTTTTCGTTTTTGACAGGGGGAACAAATACCCGAAGCTCAGGGACTGGCTCATGAGGCGCAGGAATGAGAGGGTACAGAGATGGATGGATAAATACGGTATTTTCGGGCTGTTCATCCTCGCGCCCTGGACCGGGGTTTATGCAGCCACCGTTACATGTGAACTGCTGGGGATGAAGAGGGCGAGGATATGCGGTGCGATAGCAGTGAGCCTTGTGTTTTATGCTGTCCTTGTTGCAGTAGTGATTACCCTCGGATTAAACCTGGAATAATGCAAAAGCAAAAATAGGAACAAACTCATATCAAACCCCGGAGAAGAGCAGATGGAAAAAATGACGCCAGCCATGCGCCAGTACTACGAGGCAAAGGAAAAGCACAAGGACGCCCTCATCTTTTTCAGGATGGGCGACTTTTACGAGTCCTTCGGGGAAGACGCAAAGGTGATCGCCAAGGAACTTGAAATTACGCTCACCTCACGCGGCAGGGATAGGGAGGGCGAGGATATGCCGCTCGCAGGCATCCCCTATCATGCCGTGGACTCCTACCTCCCGAAGCTCATCAGAAAAGGCTACAAAGTGGCGATATGCGAACAGCTTGAAGACCCCAAGAACGCAAAAGGCGTTGTAAAGCGCGGCGTGGTCAGGGTCATCACGCCCGGTACTGTTATAGACCCGTCCCTGATATCAGACCAATCGAACAACTATCTGATGTCTATATCTGGCGAAGGGGCAGAGTTCGGTATATCGTTCCTTGATGTGAGCACTGGCGAATTCATGACCACGCAGTTCACAGATAACGGGAATTACGAAAGGATAATAAGCGAGGCGTCGCGGATGCGGCCGGCTGAATGCGTTCTTCCGCCTGTGCTTTTTGATAATAAGAGACTTGTTGACAGACTAAAAGACCTCGACATCGTGCTCAATAGATTCGATGCCGATGCCTTTGATAAAAAGAACGCGCGTGAAACCCTTATCAGGCATTTTGGTGTGATGACGCTTGAGGGTATGGGATGCGAGGTTCTCCCACTTGCTATCTCCTCATCTGGCGCCGCCCTTCTGTATGCAACGACCACCCAGATGAGAGACCTTGCTCATATTCAATCTGTCAGGACATACTCTGAGAACGAGTTCATGGTGCTGGATTCCATCACACTGCGAAACCTTGAGATAATACAGGGAGTGCGGGGGGATAATTCATCCCTGCTGAGCATACTTGACAGCACAAAAACGCCTATGGGCGGGCGGCTCCTGCAAAAGATGCTACTCAAACCCCTTATCTGCGTCGGTAAAATAACAGAAAGACTTGATGCCGTGGATGAGCTTGCAAAAAAGATGCTGCTGCGCTTTGACCTGCGCTTTCAGCTTGGGAGAGTCCGGGATATCGAGCGTCTCATCGGGCGTATCGTGTACGGGAACTCGAACGCTCGCGATCTGATAGCTCTCAAAGTATCACTTGCTGCTCTGCCTGAAATTTCAAAATCCTTGAAAGAAAGTGATATTAGATCAGCGCTGCTGTTGAAAACTATCCAGATGCTCGGGGATTTCAGCGATATTGTCGCCCTGCTTACGCGTGCACTCGTGGATGAGCCGCCCCTGAGTGTCCGCGAAGGCGGGATGATCAGGGAGGGCCATAACGAAAAGCTGGACGAACTAAAAAAAATGTCGCTGCACGGTAAGGACTGGATAGCGGAAATGCAGCAGAAGGAGCGCGACCGCACTGGTATAAAATCGCTTAAGATCGGTTATAATTCCGTATTTGGTTATTACATCGAGGTCACAAAATCCAACCTTGCACATGTGCCCCCTGATTACATACGGAAGCAGACAACATCGAACAGTGAGCGCTTCTACACGCCTGAGCTCAAGGAAAAAGAGGTGATGATACTCTCTGCCGATGAAAAAAGGACGGCGCTTGAGTTTGAACTCTTTACCGAGATAAATTCGCAGCTCGCGGCGCGGGCAAAGGAGTTACAGGCGACGGCTGCCGCGCTCGGAGAACTGGATGTAATTGCGGACCTTGCTGAAGTAGCGGTCAATAACAGATATGTCAGACCTGAAGTGAATGAGGGCGGGAGCATCCTCATCCGTGACGGGAGGCATCCAGTGGTAGAGAGAACGCTTTCAGGCTTTGTCCCGAATGATACGCACATGGACTGCCAGGAGAACCAGTTCCTGCTCATAACGGGTCCCAACATGGCTGGAAAGTCCACATACATGCGTCAGACCGCGCTCATAGTGATTATGGCACAGCTCGGGAGCTTTGTACCTGCCTCGTATGCTTCTGTGGGGATCGTTGACAGGATATTCACGCGCGTTGGCGCCTTTGACGACCTTGCCAGCGGGCAGAGCACGTTCATGATAGAGATGGTGGAACTTGCGAACATACTGAATAACGCCACTTCACATAGCCTCATCCTGCTTGACGAGATAGGAAGGGGCACGAGCACCTACGACGGCTTCAGCATCGCAAAAGCCGTGGTGGAGTTCATCCATAACAAAGACCGGTTGGGCGTACGCTCGCTTTTTGCCACTCATTACCACCAGCTTACTGCTGTTGAGGGAGTTTTGAAGAGAGTGAAGAATTATCATATAGCAGTAAAAGAAGAAGGCAGCGATCTTGTGTTCCTGCGAAAGATTATCCCTGGCGCCACGGACAGGAGCTACGGCATTCACGTTGCGCGGCTGGCTGGCGTGCCGCTTAAAGTGACGCAGAGGGCGAAGGAAATCCTGAAAGAGGTAGAGAACGGGAGCGCCATTACGAGAGGAAAGGATAGCGCAAGATACACGCAGGTCGTGCTTTTTGGGACTGAGGATAAAAAGGACTCTCCTGTGGTGGAGGAACTGAAGAAGCTCAATGTGGATGCCATGACCCCGCTTGAGGCGCTCAATGCTCTGGCGGCGATGAAGAAGAAGGCGGGGGAGTAATAGAGCTAAACCGAAAGCAAACTTGATAAGATAGTTTAAAAATCTAAAATATCCAGAAAATTCACGAGACCGCCTCAGAAACCGGGTATACTACATCAGCGCGTAAAGCCTGTGCAGCAAATGCAAGAGCCGCTCTTATCGCTTCGCGCGTCAGCCGTGGATGAGCATCCAATATCTGTTCCACTGTTTCGCCTGCGGAAAGCTTTTCCAGGATAATCTCCACAGTGACGCGGGTTCCTGCGATGACAGGTTTGCCCATCATTACTTTAGGGTCAGATACGATCAATTTTTTCTGCATTTTGCGCCTCTTTAACTCAATGGTGTAAGCACCGGGTGAGGGATTATTTTATCGTGTTTAGATATGGTGGATTCACATTTATATTATTATGGTTCTTTTTCAGCTCGGCAACGACAAGCGCAGAGCATCTTCTATCTTGCATGTCTGAAAGTGGGAAGAGTATGACGACTATTTCCCCCCTGTATTCCCACCTACCACCACTTCATGCTCTCCCTGAACCTCGCCGTTCTCTCCCCCTCATCCGGTTTCCTGAACACGTAAAGATGCTCATGCCCTATCAGGTAAAAATCATACTTCTTCCCGAACCACTTCTCCCTGGTGCTCTTCATCTTCCACTGCAGTTTGATGATATCCTCGCGCATGCTCTCATTCGCTACTTTTCTCATCTCCTCTGCGAACTCGGCGATGCTGTGCACGCTTGACAGGTCGCCTTCGCGGTCATGGGAATAGGGAATGATGCTGGCATACGGAGGATGGGTGGCTATGAGGTCGATGGACTCGCTCTCAATAAGGTCAAGAGAGTGCGCATCTCCCACGTATGTCCTGATATCCGGTACTTTATAATCTCCATCCAGCGGCGCATACGAGAAGTCCAGTCTGTTGCGCGCCACCATGACAGCGTCGGGGTTGATATCCACAGCCACGGCGCGCCGTCCCAGAAGTTTGCACTCCACAAGCGTTGTACCTGAGCCAGCCATCTGGTCGATGACGAGATCGCCGGGCGCAGTGTAACGCAGGATGAGGTTTCGCGGGATGTAGGGCGACCAGTTGCCCCTGTAGTTGCCGACAACCGTTGCGCCAGTTGACGTCGCACAACCGTCACGTCAGTTGACGCCGTGCACACGTATGCCAGCGCACCTGGCATACGTGGACGCGTCCTCAAGGGGCGCAACCCTTGACGTATGGCAAGCGTGCCATACGTGTCTACCTATCTATTTGCGTCGCCCAGTCGCCGCGGTGGGGGAAAGACCAGACGGTTGTGGTTTCGGGGGTGAAAGTGGAGGGGGTGAATTTTAGAAAGCCATATCCATTATTTTGAGCAAGCCTTATAAGGCTTTAAATCCAATTTTGAAATATGACTGGATCGATTACAATTGAAGATGTCTATCAAGAGTTAAAGACTATAGAAAGAACCATGGTTACTCGAGAAGATTTAGATGCCCTCATCGATTCTGTTGAAATACTCAGTAATCCAAAAACGATGGCTGCACTCCATAAAAGTGACCTTGATATTAGAGAAGGACGAGTAAAAGAAGTATCTTCTGTTGAAGAGCTACTCAGCGAGCTTTGAGTATGGCATGGGCAGTCAAAAGGACAGATACTTTTCTTGATTCTCTTAGAGATATTAGAAAAAATAAAGAAGCTCTCGCGGAACTTGATAAGAAGCTTAAGCGGTTGCAAGAGAACCCTTTGCACATGGGTGGCTGGCTTTCTGGTGAATTGCATGGCAAGAAATCAACCAGAATATCAAGAAAATACCGTTTGATATTTACACTGGATGAAATGGAAAAAGTAGTTTATCTTAACTGGATTGACCATCGAAAAACTGCTTATGATTAATGCCAGTTGCTCCGTGCACACGGATCACGATCATCCGTGAAAAATGGCAGCGCCTACCACCACTTCATGCTCTCCTTAAATCTCGTCACCCTCTCCCCCGCCTCCGGTTTCCTGAACACATAGAGATGCTCATGCCCTATGAGGTAAAAATCATATTTCTTCCCGAACCATTTCTCCCTGGTGCTCTTCATCTTCCACTGCAGTTTGATGATATCCTCGCGCAGGATGAACCCTGCCTCAAGAAAGCTCATGAGAACCCGCGGCGTGATGGGCACGAAATGCTTGCTGCGCCGGGTATCGCCCATGAGAATAGCGCAGTGTTTTCCGGGCTTGAGGACTCGCATGCACTCCTCTGCGACCTTCCTCATCTCCTGTGCGAACTCGGCGATGCTGTGCACGCTTGACAGGTCGCCTTCGCGGTCATGGGAATAGGGAATGATGCTGGCATACGGAGGATGGGTGGCGATGAGGTCGATGGACTCGCTCTCAATAAGGTCAAGAGAGCGCGCATCTCCCACGTATGTCCTGATATCCGCTACTTTATAATCTCCATCCAGCGGCGCATACGAGAAGTCCAGTCTGTTGCGCGCCACCATGACTGCGTCGGGGTTGATATCCACAGCCACGGCGCGCCGTCCCAGAAGCTTGCACTCCACAGCAGTAGTGCCTGAGCCAGCCATCTGGTCAAGCACAAGCTCGCCCGGTGCAGTATAACGAAGAATGAGGTTTCGCGGGATGTACGGCGACCAGTTGCCCCTGTAGTTGCCGACGTGGGTAGCCCAGTCGCCGCGGTCGGGGAAGCTCCAGACAGTGGTGGTTTCGGGGGCGAAGGTGGAGGGGG
>JAJRAP010000252.1 GCA_028679855.1 Candidatus Methanoperedens sp. | reverse complement strand
TGATATAAGCATACGACTGCGTAATGGTGGGGTGAATCTAAATACGATACTGCGCCGAGTGGCACCAGAGCATGGCGGGACCGGCGGGGGTCATCCTTTCGCAGGGGGTGCGCGCATCCCTGATAAAAACCTGAAGGCTTTTTTATTTGACCTGGATGACGCGCTGGGTTGATAAGCCAGTTTTCCATAATCATTACATATCCGGATCTAAAACCACTTGTCCAGCGTCTTCTGCCCCGTATCCGAGGCTTCAAGAAGCCGCTCAACAGCCTTTGAAACGCGCTCTCTGGAAAAGTCGTGCCCTTCGCACAGGAAATTCGTGATGGCAGAAGCATCAGGCTTTCTCCATTTTAGTTCATAATCCGGGGTAACATCAGGATGAAGGAACAGGTCTCTTATTTCTGCAAGGTATTTGATATCAGTATTAAGCTCCTTAAGGACACCCTCGATACTTCCGTGCTTCAATATCGCCTTCAAAGCCTTCTTAGGTCCTATCCCTTTAATCCCCTCATTGTAATCCGTTCCCACAAGGATGGCAATATCCACAAGCTGTTCCTTAGAAATCCCAAGCTTCTGGAGACCAGATACAAGGTTTATGACCTCAGGCTTCACATCCACGAAAACGCCTTTTCCAGGAAGTTTCCTTTTTCCAGTCACCGCAAGGTTCCTCACGATAAGTGACGCGCCGAACAGGAGGGCGTCATAATCCTGTGAGCCTGCCGCATCAGCATCTTTATTTTGCACCATGAACGAAGCCTGCGCTTCCCCTTCTGAGGGTGCAGTGATGACCGGGATGCCCATGAGTCCGAGAAGGGTTTTTGCATCTTCCACCATATTTCCTTTGATATACGATGAAGCCTGTGCATACTTAAAAGCATCCTCGCCACCTGCAGCTTTTGCCTCCTGCCACTTTGACATGGCTTCTATCCGTGTTTTTTTACGCTCTTCGAGGGTAGCGAACTTGAATTCAGGCGGCACACCGTCAAAAACAAAAACAGGCTTGATCCCCTCTTCAACCAGGTTCGTCGTCCTGTACAGGAAACCTGAAAGATGAGATGTTATCTCCCCGTGGGAATCGGTAAGTGGAGTACCGTCACGCTGCCTGATTATGCTCAGGAACTGGTAAAGCGTATTGTATGCGTCGATAGCTATTACTTTACCTTTAAGTTCAGATAATTCTATTTCCTTTTTATCGAAAAGGTCTCCGAGGTCAACCCCCATAATGATCCCTCGAAACTTCCCAGAAAATATCCTTTTTCCTCTGTGCAACCCTGATCATCACTTTTCCGATGATAATTCCTAATATCACACCTGCTGCTACATCTCCCGGAAAATGCACCCCTACATATACCCTGCTCAGAACCACGATAAACGAGAACGGATAGAGATATTTAGCATACTCCGGATGGAACCTGGAAACGACCGTAGCAGCAAGGAAGCTCATCTCGGCATGTGCTGAGGGGAACGAGGGGTCTGCTTCAGCAGGTGTCAGAAGTCTTGTGGATGCTATCTCCTCATACGGTCTTGCCCTGTCAATAAGGAATTTTAGCGGATATGTAAAAAGCGCACCGGCAACAATACTCACAGTCAAAAGCAGCGCCATTTTCTTTTCATTCTTCATCCAGAAATAAACGATAAGAAGAAACCAGAAAACATACGTAAGTTCCCTCAAGGAAGGAAAAACCGCATCAAATAAGGGATTCGTGAGATTATGGTTAATATCAAGGAAAACTGCGCTATCTACAGACTCAAGATATTCAAGCATATTAATTCCTGTAGAGGCGTCTTAATACCAGCATAACGATCAGTACTGCAGCGGCGCCGACCGCCGGAACTTTTTCTGCAGATGCAGGAGTGGGGGTAGTTTCTGGCAAAGTCGTTCCGGGTGCGTATGGTGTAAGTGTGGGCTTGACGGGGATCTTATCCGAAGGCACTCTGTGAGTATTCAGCACAACCAAAGTCTTTGCGACCATTTTTGCATAAGCATACTGGTTGATCTTCTCATAGGGGTCTTGCATGGTCTCGGCATATTCATACGCACTCACGGCAAGAGTTGGCTCTATTCCAGCTAAACGCGCTTCATTAATGGCAAGCTTTGCACCGCCTGCACTCTGCTCTAACTTCTTTTGCGCATCAAGCATTCCCATAAATCCGATAAGAGTACTGGATTTCACCGAGCCCTGAAGTGAATCAAATATCGCCCCTGAATAATACTCGCTCTTCATTTCTTTCTGGGCATGGATCAAATCATCCGAGGAACCGCTTATTATGACCGGATGCACACTGCTTTGAGATAAAAGTTCCTGCATGTATGTACTGATCGACTGCGCCTGGCTAAGGTACCATCCTGCCCGGTCTTTTAAAATATCTTCAGGCACAACTTTCCCGGTTGGGGTCGAAAGCGTCAGCCACCACCGTGCTGTACGAGCTCTCTCATGTGAGAAAGCAAGCGCATTTATCTTTTCGTCCGTATTATTGAGTTTCATTGCCTCATCAAGTTCGATCTTTGAGGAAGTGATGCGCGACTCTGCAGCTCCCACAGCCCCAACATCATCCACACCGCCTGATTTGAACAATTCGAGTTCGCTCTCAGATAGGTTTATCTGGTTTTCAACTCTTCCAATAAGTTCAGACATATATTTCTCTTTATCTGCCTCGTTGCTGTAACCGTAAATCCACCGGGCTGTACGTATGTTGATCATCGAATTGAAATAGAGTGAGGTGGCGGCATAATATTTCTGATCATCATACATCTTATCAGCCCTGTTTATGATGTCTTTTGCCTGCGCAAGGTATGGACTTTGCGAAGTTAGCCCCTCAGTCTCTTTATACATATCGCTTGCTTCTTTCTTAAGGTTCGTGGCAAGCGGCTCAAGAAGATCAATATATCCGGAAGTGAGAACAGTGCCGTGAAATGCCGGTTTTACCAGTTCATGACCTGTAAAGATCTTTACTACCTCCTGGATCGTACTCACTTCTTTTACAGTGACGTTCAGGTCTTTTCCAAGCTTCAATACATCAATGGTCTCTTCCAATTTTTTTGAAATAATTACAGTACCTTCTGGAACAAGGAAAAGAGTGTAATTCCTGGCCGCTGCCGCTTCAAGCTTGTATGGTATCCCGCCGACAGGTCCGATGGACTCATCAGGGTTTATCATGCCTGTCATCACCACGTCGGGATCGAGTGTCCAGTTGTTAATGGCTGCGATAGTTGCCATTGTAAGAGCTGCGCCTGCTGAAGGACCTCCAATAATGGGTGAACTGATATCAATTATATAATAAAAATCATATGAGCGCTGATCGATCCCGAGCACATCAGATGCGACCATGGCTGCAAGTCTTGCCGAACCCTGCAGATCGACCTGCGTGTAAGGACTTGTATCTACAAAAACGTGACCTGTGCCGTTGGTGGCGATCACCCTGGCGAATAGAAGGATCCCCTGTTCTCCGTCCGGGGTACTGCTGTCTGCAACAAGCGGGACCGTGACACCTTCTTCCAGGGCGTACGCAGTGTTTACAATAATAAACAGTATTAATAAAATTCTAAATATTTTATTTTTCATTTATTGCACTTATTGATTTTCAACATTATTAATTTATGGCTACATAACATTTATAAGGCAAAATAAAGTACTTGCCGGAAATGTTGATTGAGCTTTTCAGGAATAACAGTGGAACTTTCACAGCGATAAGAGGGACATGAGATCGCTTTTTCATGATAATGCCGCACAAGCCATGATATGCCATTCGCTCAACAAGTACATCGAATCCAATTACAGGTACGACACCTTTGCATTCCAGGGCTATTCAGTGAACGCAGAACCAATTGACTCATGGGATGCTAAAAAAATCTCGACGCAAGGGTGGATTTTACATCACATATCCCTTTAAACACGCAGTTCTCACAGGGCGCATCCACGGGCTTTTCAGGCATAAAGCCCTCTTCTATTTTCCTGACCCTGTCCCTCAGCTGGAGGACTTTCCTTCGCTCATGCCTCTTTATCGTCACTTCTCTTACCTTACCCCATCGGGCGTATTCCACAAAGCCGCGTGTGACTACAGTATTGTAGATCTCTTCGACCAGGATCGCGTATGCGGTCAACTGCAACCTGTCGCTCTTCCAAACGCCGTTCTCCGGCATGGCGCCAGTCTTTATTATTGAAGGGGTAAGTTCATCCCCGATAGTTATCAGTTTATCAGGGCTGCCTGTCAATCCGAATTTCTCGGATCGAAGAGCAGGGTCTAACTCGCAGATGCGGGAATAATGTTCGGATGAAAGATTTGAGCTTATACCTTCAAGCAATGTCCGGACGCCAGAAACAGCATTTTTTAGTACATCATCACTGGCTTCTGCCAGTTCCTGGCGGTAGATGATACGGAGTTCGTCTGATAAACGGTCAAGTTCATCATTAAGAGCAGAGAGTGTGTTCCCGTCGTTGAGTGCGAAACCATAGATCAAAGCCATTTCTTTCAGCAGCAGGCGCTGAATATATTCCACTGTGGCATCTTTTATAAGCTCATGCCCTCTGTTCATGAAATAACACATCCTTGGGCACTTGAGATAGGCAGTTATGTCTGAAACCCGTATCATGGGCAAAACAATACTCCAGGCGTTTAAAAATTTTGCTTTTTGATCCGGGGAAAAAAATTGTCCCTCAACCTTACGGCAATAATTTTAAGCTAGAAGATGTATTAATATGTAGTATCAGGTGAATACATGTCAGAGGAAAAAAAAGAAATGAGTAAAGTCGTATTGATGGATTTTTTTGCAGAATGGTGCGGTCCATGCAAGATGCAGGACCCCATTAATGAAGAGATCAAAAAGAAATTCGGTGATAAGATAGAGATCAAGAAGGTCGATGTAGATACTAACTTTGAACTTGCTTCCAAGTTCACCATTCATGCCGTACCAACACTCATCCTTGAAAAGGATGGCGCTGTGTTCAAGCGGTACACTGGCGTGACCCAGGCAAAAGTGCTGGAAGCCGATATAAATGCTGCTTTAAAATAAGAGGTTTGATTGAAACCTTTATATGACCTGGGCGTTCTGCCTGTGAGGTACAGGACAGGTAAAGGCTTCAAACCCCATATATCGCTGACTTTTAACGCTGAAAAAAAGCTCACGTTTGCTATAGATACTACAAATTCGAGACTGACTCCTGATACATACCTTATAACCCACGCCCATTCAGACCACAACGGCAAATCAGTCATGCACTCGGAAAGAGCGGTGTGCTCAGAGGAGACGGCGCGCGCCCTTGAGATCCTTTATGGTAAGAAATACGCGGGCAGGACGTTTAAGGTCGGGGATACCATTGACATCGCCGGGGTGCAAGTTAACACCTATCCTACCCACCATACCATCGGATCCACTGCTTTTTTCTGGGAGAACGAGGTCGGGACAAGGATTCTTGTAACCGGTGATGTGAAGGATGCAAAAGACCTGCCTGAGTGCGATCTACTTGTGACTGAAGCGAACTACGGGGATTACGACGACCCCAACTGCCATTTCCAGGACGATATCTGCGCATTCAGGGAAGCGGTAAAAGAGCATGATGACATTGCCCTGGGCGCTTATGCGTTCGGGAAAGCCCAGCGGGCTGTATGTCTACTTCGTGAATCGGGTTATTCTGGAATGATAGGAATGGACCCTGCATCGCTTGCGCTTACAGAAGGGTTGATGGATAACGCGGGGCAGCTTTGCGGTCTTGATGGCGATTGCGGGATACGCATAGCGGCACTTGCCAATTTGCCTGCCATCCAGGCAACAAAAAAATTTCTCCTGACATGCAGGCGCGACCATAAAGTCCCCACGATAAGCATCAGCGACCACATGGACGTGAACGGGCTTATCGGAATGGTGGAGCAGTGCACCCCACAGGCTGTCATCGTGTACCATCCCGGCGGTCACCGCCCTATCAAACTCGCGGCGTATTTGAATAAAATGGGAGTGTATTCACGGGCACTTACGCAGATCAATAACTGCATTGAGATATGAAACAAAACATTTATAACCAAAGCATACTAAATGAAAAACGGTGATAAATTATGGTATCAATGCCTGATGAAGTTATGAAAATGTTCGATAATCCTGATTGCGATAAAATGAAAGTTCTATCATGGGTGTCCACTGTTGCAGAAGATGGAACGCCTCATATCGCACCGACCTGTTTTATGAAGACAGTTGATAACGATAAACTCCTGATTGGTATCTCATTCATGTCAAGAACAGCATCAAATATTAAAAACGGGTCAAAAGTAGCTGTTGCAAATGCGGTTTATCCAAATGGCTATATGATCAAAGGAAGTGGAGAGATCCTTACTTCAGGAAAATACTTCGATGATGTAAAAGAACGCATAAACAAGAGATATGCT
>JAJRAP010000251.1 GCA_028679855.1 Candidatus Methanoperedens sp. | reverse complement strand
AGCACCGCGCCCATCACAAGGAGGTTGATAAGACCTCCGAACACCCATGAAGCGATTATCAGATTGGGCACAGCCATGCTCAGATACGTGATCGCCATGCCCGGGACAGTCCCGACAAGCCAGAGGATCACGGCGAAATTAAGTCCTCTGCTAATGTTCTTGCCTGGAATACCGCCATATATCACAGAATAAACAAGACCATACAGGATGCCTTCTACAATTGTCAGAGCCCACATCTGTGCAAGCCATGTGCTCAATGGCTCCATAGGTTTCCAGAGCGCTGCGCTCGCTTCGTACTGAGGCATGAGGTAACCCTGTGTGGTTCCCCATACCACAATTCCTGAAATCACCATAGCGATTCCTGCAGAAAAACCTGCTACCACACCTTTCTTTGCATTCATATTTATTCCCGGCTTATTTATGACATTCACACATGAGTATAAAAGATTATTTGATTCTATTATCCCCCCCTTTTCCCCAGATACAGCCTTCCTATCTCCTTATGGTCAAGTATCTCATGAGTTTTTCCCTCGAACACCTTTTTCCCCATAACCATAATATATCCCCTGTCCGCAATGCTAAGCGCGCTCTTTGCGTTCTGCTCGATAATAAGAACTGATGAATCACCTTCCCTCAACTCTTTTATTTTTTCCATAACCACTTCAACCATCTTCGGCGCAAGTCCCGCCGACGGCTCATCAAGCAAAAGCAGCTTCGGGCGCGTCATCAATGCACGCGCCATTGCAAGCATCTGCCTCTCCCCGCCGCTTAAACTGCTTGCTCTTTCCTTCTTTTTTTCCTCAAGTACAGGGAACATCCTGAAAATTTCCTCAAGGTCAGGCGCCCGAATGGTATATCCTCCCATTTCAAGGTTCTCCATGACGCTCAGGCTGGCAAAGACATTCTCTGTCTGGGGGACAAAACCCATTCCCTTTCTTACCAGTTCAAAAGGTTTTGCTCCCGTTATGTCCTCTCCATTGAACGCTATCTTTCCCGATCCAGGTCTTACAAGCCCGAAGATAGTCTTCAGAAGTGTGCTTTTTCCGCACCCGTTGGGTCCTATGATGACCACTATCTCACCCGGTGCAACATTTATGCTCACGTCATTCACCACCGTTGTTTCCCCGTATCCTGATACTACATTCTCGACAGACAGCAATTCTATCCTCCCAGGTACACATCAATGACGGTTTCGTTGCGCTGAACCTCATCAGGAGTTCCGGAAGCCACGATCCTGCCCTTGTTCATCACATATATGATATCGCAAAAGTTCATCAGTATGTCGATATTGTGCTCTACCACAAGGAATGTCCTTTTTTCTTTCTCAAGCATCACTTTTTCAAATATCTTGTTCGCAAGCGTTGGATTCACACCAGCCACCGGCTCATCCAGAAGCACCATGCGGGGATCTGCCATCAGCGCCATCCCGAGACTCAGGAGTTTCTGCTGCCCTCCTGAGAGAGCCACTGCATATTCATGTTTCATGTGTTCTATCTCAAGGAAATCCAGTATTTCAACTGCTTTTTGCACATCCCTTCGCTCCGTTTCCATCAGTTTTTTCCTGTTAAAAAATACAGGGAACAGCCCATCATCCTGTGTCTTTGAGGCAAGAAGCATACTCTCAAGCACGGTCATTCCCCGAAAGAGCCTTGTAATCTGGAATGTCCTTGTCATGCCGAGGCGGGATACCTGAAACGGCGGAAGCGATGTAATGTCCTTCCCCCCAAAATAAACAGTGCCCTTATCCGGGGCAAGAAAACCTGAAACCGTATTGAGAAGCGTTGTCTTTCCTGAACCGTTAGGACCAATGAGACCAGAAATAGTATTATTCTCTATGGATACTGAAACGCCATCAAGCGCCTTTATTCCACCAAAGCTCTTTTCGATATCATTTACCTCAAGTATCATAAAAGCCCCCTGTTTTTTTCTTCCTTTATTATTCCATCAGGTCTGTAAAGAAGGAACAGTATCAATAACAGCCCGATCAGGATCACGCGCAGGTTGGAGGGTTCGATAGGCAGTACAACAAAATCCTTGAGGAAACGAGTTCCTCTTTCGAAAACCTGCACAAGAACCGCGCCTGCGATCACACCAAGGTTGTTAGCACTCCCGCCGATAACCATCATCGTCCAGACAGAGAATGTGACTGTTGGATAGAACATATCGGGACTTATGAATGCCAGGTAATGCGCGAAAAGCGAACCCGAAACGCTTGCCATACTTGAGCCGATTATGAAAATCTTGATCTTGAACATGCAGGTGTTTTTCCCAAATGCCTGCACTGCCTCTTCATCATCTCTTATGGCTTTAAGGACTCTTCCGAAAGGTGAATTTACGATCCTCTCTGCGAAAAGGTAGCAGATAATAAGAGTTGTGTACACAAGCAGAACATAGAATAGCATATAATCATTATCGAAAACGGAATAAAGCGGCTGCGGGATGCCCCGTATCCCCATTGGACCATTCGTGAACCACACTTCATTAAGGAAGAAAAGGCGAAGTATCTCACCAAAAGCTATGGTAACGATTGCAAGGTAATCAGCTCTCAGGCGAAGTGTTGGGAGCGCTACGAGCAATCCTAAGAGAGCCGAGATCAGCATCCCTGCCGCCATGCCTTCGATAAAAGATGCTCCTGTCATGGATAAAAGAGCGGATGTATAGGCGCCTGTGGCAAAGAAAGCCACTTTACCGAAGTTCATGAGTCTTGTGTAACCGAATTCCAGATTAAGGCTGATGGCAAGGATGGCGAATATGCCGATATATACTAACATATCAAGTACATAATCCAGCAGCATCAGGCAGCCTCCTTTTTTCCCATGATGCCGGAGGGTCTTACGATCAATACGATTATCAGGATCATGAAAGCTATGGCTGGTCTGTAACCTGTGGAAATGGAAAGATCGGATAGTATCGATACGCCGAAGTTCTCAGCAAATCCCAGAATGTATGCCGCTATGATGGCGCCGTAGAAGCTGCCTATGCCGCCAAGGATAACAACAGCAAATGCTGATAATATGATTTCCCATCCAAGGAGGGGTACAAGCCTTGTATCTGCGCCCCTGAATACCCCGCCTATACCTGCAAGACCTCCGCCAATGAACCAGACCCAGAGCAGTATCTTTTCAGTATCTATTCCGCTTGCCATCGCAAGCTGCGGATTGTCGGATACTCCCCGCATGGCTTTTCCGAGCTTTGTTCTTGTGAACATGAAGTGCAGGATCAAAATAAGAGCTATTGAAATGAGGATTATATAAACCTGCATTTCCGTTATCGACCCACCGAATATCTCGAACGTTCGCGTTTCAATATCATACCATACCTGGTTCGGACCCCATTTTTCCTGTATGGACTGGCGCAATACAAGACCTATACCGATGGATGCTATCATCATTGATATCACATTCGATCCGTTCTTCCTGAGTTTTTTAAAAACAAGCCTGTCGGTTGCGATACCCAGCGCTCCTGTAAGGAGAAAAGCAGCCAGTGCCCCATAAAAGAGGTCCATGCCGAGCGAGACATTGACGATATATGCCATGTATGCCCCGAATGTGATAAGCTCAGCATGCGAGAAGTTCGCAAATTTGAGCACCCTGTACACTATAGTGAGCCCGATAGCGATCAATACATAGATGCTTCCTGTGACCACGCTGTTTATCACGAGCTGGGTTAAGAACATGATTAATACATTGAGTCCATAATGAAAAAGCTTTGCAGCGTATTTGAGTTACTCTTTATATATCGTCAGAACCATATCCGCATGCAATGAAAACGATCATCATCGGAGGCGGACTTGCAGGACTTGCTGCAGCTTACAGGCTTGCGGACAGGGATGAGATAATCATCTTCGAAAAAGAGAACGAACTGGGCGGCATGGCATCAAGCTATAGTATTGAAATTCCATGTTCAAAGAATGGTCTATATCATATCGAAAAATATTACCATCATATCTTTGCAAGCGATAAGGAACTCATTTTTCTCATAGAAGAACTGGGGCTTGGCAGCAAGCTTGAATGGCTCAGGGGAACTACGGGATACTTTTTCAACGGCAGAATATACCCCATGAACACACCACTTGAGATACTGCGCGCTCTCCCGCTTGTGGATGTGGTCAGGCTGACATGGCTTGTAATGAAAGCGAAGACCATAAAGAACAGAACTCCTTTTGATGATATCACTGCAAAACAGTGGATACTGGATACGGCTGGTGAATCTGTATATAACAATTTTTTCCTTCCCCTGCTTGCAAGCAAGTTCGGGGACAATAAAGATAAAGTCTCTGCTGCGTGGTTACTGGGGCGAGTGCAGATCCGCTCGAACAGGGGCGCAAAAGGTGAGAGGCTTGGGTACATGCGCGGAGGATTTCATGCGCTCGTTGCAGCTATGGCTGATAAGCTCAAAGACAAAGGGTGTAAAATATTAAAGGGGAGTGTCTTCAGGATAGATATCTATAACGGAGTTGTCAAAGGCGTTGTTGTGGATGGAAAGCGCATTGAATGTGATCGGGTGATCTCAACTGTCGCTCCGAATGTCCTTGAAAAAATAATGGATACAAAACATTCAGGAATTGGCACTGATATAAGTTATCAGGGCACTGCATGTGCCCTGTTTGGACTCAAGGAAAAGGTCATGGATGATATCTACTGGCTGAACATCAAAGACAATGTCCCTTTCGGCGCCGTGATAGAGCATACCAACTTCATTCCTGAACAAGATTATGGAGAGCATTTGATGTATGTGACATCTTACTTCCAGAACCCTGAGAGCGTCCTGTGGAAAAAGAGTAATGATGAGGTTGTCGAGCTTTATATAGAGGGGCTTGAAAAGCTCTTCCCCGGTATCAGGGAAAAAGTGAACTGGTGGCGGTTGCGCAGAGATATTGACACTGCACCTGTGTATGAGGTCGGATACGGGAAAAAAGTGCTTCCATATAAGACAAATATTAAAGGGCTTTACATAGCTGGAATGTTCTCAGAGGCGAACTATCCTGAAAGGAGCATGAACGGGTCTATTGTTGCAGGGTTCAGGTGCGCTGAAGCGGTGGGGAATGGGGATTGAGAACAGAATCATAGCAGAGTTTTTATACTTTACAGGAATCACATTGTTGATGCCAAAAGGGCATATTAACATTATACAACTACAGGTGATACAAATGATAACTGAGAGACTTTTCAGAAGAAAAGCCTTAAATTTAGTGATCGGAATAACGATATTTTTATTAATGCTCGTAATGCCTGTAGATGCGGCGTCTGGCAACAGGGTATGGAAAGAAGGAATGCCAACCACATATACATGGGACTCGCACAGCTTTGCCGGGTTTTATTATAACCTGGACGAGAACCTTGGCACTGAGAAGCTTACAATTTCTGACATCAAAAGTACAATAGACGAGGGAGATCTCACATACTCGACCATGCCTATCGAAGTTGAATTCGAATATTCCAGATTTGGCAAATACCAGGTCATCGGGTTTATGGCTGACAAATATTTTGCCGGATATACACAGAAGAGCGTTATATCTGAAAATGATGCAATAAGTACGCTTGGCAGAAATCAGCTTCACAAAGTATTACTTGACGACGAAGAAAAGCGCATCATCAATGAAGGGGGTACACTGACTCTGAAAGACGGTTATGTGCTGAAAATGACTGAAGTTGATATCAGCGCAGGACCGGGACAGGTATGGGTGACCCTTTTAAAAGATGGGGATGAAGTTGACAGCGATGTAATCTCAGGGAATGATAATTATGTTTATTCGACAGGATCAGGTAGTGAAAATGATGTCCCGCTACTGGCTGTTCACTTTGATAACGTGTTCAGAGGCAGGGAAGTGAATGCAGCATTTATCCGGGGCGTCTTCCAGATATCTGAATCCTTTACACAGGTAAAAAGCGGGGACAGGTATGGCGAACTTGAGATCAGCAGTGTCAGTTCAAGTGGAATAGAGATGAGCAACAGGAACTCATTATCCCTATCCCCTGGCAATACTGTTGACCTTGTGGGCAACCTGAAGATCATAGTTGCAGATAGCAGCACATTGCGTTTCGCCCTGTCCGTAGAAAGGACTGGCGCTTTCGAGATGAGAGGTACTATTTACCCCACTGCCACCGAATGGGACCCCATGAACTTTGGTCTTAATATCGGGGGGACAAACCTTGGCTTTTACTATGACATGGATAATGATGTTGGAAAAGAGAGATTGAAAATTGAAAGCATCAGCGGTAGAACTATTCCGGAGGGAAAGTTAAGATATTCAACAACAGCTGAAGAGGTGAGCTTTGATTACCCGAAATTTGGCACGTACCAGATCATTGGATTCATGGCTGACAAGTATTTCGCAGGCTTTACGGACAACAGCGTGATATCCAATAAAGAAACAAAAAGCACTCTTGGCAGGCTTCAAATGCATAAAGTGCTCCTTGATGATGATACTAAACGTACTCTTTCAGAAGGAAGCACACTGACATTAAAAGACGGCTATGTGCTCAAGATAAAGGATGTGGATATCGGCGCAGGAGAGGGACAGGTATTGATCTCATTGTTAAAAGACGGAGATGAGGTAGATTCTGACGTCGTAACAGGGAGCGATAATTATCTGTACATCAAAACGCTGGGCAGCCTGGATGAAATACCAGTTATTGCCGTGCACTTTGATACGGTCTTTCGGGGCAGGGAAGTGAATGCAGCCTTTGCAAGGGGTGTATTCCAGCTATCCGAATCATTTACCTCTGTAAAACCGGGCGACAGGTTTGGGGCAATGGAAGTGGATACTGTCAATGCAGATATTATTGAAATGGTTAATGCGAATTCTATTGATATGTCTTCCGGGAACACGGTAGAGATCATGGGAAACATAAGCTTCAGGGTGGCTAATTCTGATGATGTGAGATTTTATCCCTTCGTTTATGTAACACCTGATATGATATCAAGTCAGCTTTTGATCGATGCTCCTCTCAAAGCCACTGCTGGTGAGGCTATCAAGGTGAAGGTCACAGCAGGAGGAAAACCAGTTGAAGATGCATTTATTTCCATCAATTCAGACATGGGGCAGACAGACATTGATGGGTTGCTGAACTTAACCCTTACGAAAACAATGAAAGGCGGCACTTACAACATAACAGCGACCAAACTTGGCTACGAAAAGACAAGCAAAGAACTGGTTGTTCTGGGCTATGTTGAGAACAGGCTTAGTATTGATGCGCCTGCAAAAGGAAACCAGCTCGGGAACATAACTATAAGGGTGTTGAACAAAGACCAGCCGGTTGCCGGGGCGGCAGTGAGTTTCGATAATAAGGATATCGGCTTAACTGATGAGAATGGTGAATTGAACTATATGCTTGAAGATAGTGGAATGCATACCATATACGCATCTATGAGCGGATTTGCAAAAGCTGCAAGGGACATAGAGGTCAGGATGCCTTTTGCAGAGTTCAAGGCACTTGATATCAGCGTAAATAATGTTGTGTTCTCGAACGAAAAAGCTGAAATAAAGACAAATATCACAAATATTGGCACAAAAGCAGCGACACTTCCTGTAGGGCTCATAGTCAACAGCACTGAGATTTCCTCAATGCCAGTATATCTTGCTGCAGGGGAAGTTAAAGAAGTAACTTTCAGGAAAGAAGTGTCTCAGTTTCCGGGTAATTATAATATCGAGGTACTGGGCCAGAAGAAGACTGTAGAGGTAAAGGAAGCGCCGTTCAATGTATTCCTGGTGCTTGGTATAATAATCGTAATCGGGGCGGTGATAATATATATGTTCACTGCAAAAGGCAAAACAGAACCCAGGAAATGATGGCTAATATGGAGGAATAATATTTGGATACCAAAGAAACGATCCGTCTGCTGAATGAAGCCTTTGTCCATGAGATCGAAGCTGCGATGATATACGTGCGCAATGCCTTCATAATGCCGCAGTGCGACCCGAGCAGGGTCACAGAGGCTATAGCTGTCGATGAGATGAGACACATGAACTGGCTGGCTGACCTCATCGTTAAGCGGGGTGGAAAACCAAGCATGGAGCATAAGGAGCTTGATTTCGGGGGGGATGACCTGAGAAGCCAGATGGAGCACCAGATTGTCCATGAGACAGAGGCTATCGAGATGTATAAAAGGCAGATAGGGCTTATCGATGATGCTGAAGTGGTTGGAGTGCTGAAGCATATCCTCGATGAAGAGAAGAGGCACATGAAAGAGTTCAGGATGAGGATAGAGAGGATCGGGTGATTTTTTACATACAAAACATATGAATATCGGAAAACTAAACCTGCACGGAAACCTCGTTCTTGCCCCCATGTCAGGCGTGACCAATTTGCCATTGAGGCTGCTGTGCAAAAAATACGGCGCATCCCTTGTTTATTCAGAGATGATATCAAGCGAAGCGGTCGTTCGGGAAAACCATAATAGCATAGCTCTTGGT
The DNA here is from genome assembly GCA_028679855.1 of Candidatus Methanoperedens sp. Lineage (GTDB taxonomy): Archaea > Halobacteriota > Methanosarcinia > Methanosarcinales > Methanoperedenaceae > Methanoperedens. Next base: position 5,121 of record JAJRAP010000251.1, on the reverse strand, counting down.
CTAATCGCACCACAGGAACGACCGGTAGGTATACAGTTGATGGGGTCTGAACCTGATACTCTGCAAAGATCAGCACAGATCCTTGAGAAAATATATAGACCTGATATCATCGATCTGAACTGTGGCTGTCCGGCTCAGGAAGTCGTCAGGAGCGGATGCGGCTGTGCGCTGCTTGAGAATTCCGGCATTATCAGGGAAATCATTGAACGACTCACTGGTGCGCTTAAGGCGCCTGTAACAGCAAAGATGAGGGTACTGGACAGTACGGACAGTACTGTTGAGGTTGCAAAGACTATCGAAAAAGCCGGCGCCTCTGCCCTTACTGTCCACGGGAGGACCCAGAAGCAGGGTTATTCTGGAAAGGTAAACCTGGAAATAATAAAAGCCATAAAGAGCGCTATATCAATCCCCGTTATCGCTAACGGGGATATCCGTGATGAAAAAATAGCAAGTCATATGCTTCATTATACGCAATGCGACGGGCTCATGACAGGTCGTGCCGCTATCGGTGACCCGTATATATTCCACAGGATATCGCATTATCTCAAAACAGGCGAGATGCTTCCCCAGAGGACTTTTGATGAACGCCTGAATGATTTTTTTGAGTATGTAAAACTTTGCCGCAGATATGATCTGCTGGCATTCAACGATCTGAAACTAAAAGCGCAGAGATTCCTTAAGAACAGGGAGAATATAAAATGTGTGAGGGAACGTCTGAATGGGGCTGTGGATGTTGATTCTATAATGAAGATCATGGAAGAGGCAAAAGCAGGAACCTTTCAGACATCGATTTCAACAGCCCCATCATCATCTGTGCATATGCCATTGGCGCCTGCCATATCGTTCCTGAAAAAGCCCTTCCAATATGTCAGATTGTGTGAAAACTATCGGGCAACAACGTATCTTTTATAAAAGTGACAGCTCTTTCTCATGAAACTCCTTTTTTTTTTAATAAAACGATATTGGTAGAGCAAGTCAAACCCCTTAACCGATGACCAATGAATAATCATCTATGTGGACATGGACTATTTCTTTGCCCATTGCGAGGAAAGAGAACACCCTGAGCTGAAAGGCAAGCCTGTGGTAATATGCGTATATTCAGGATGCGGTGATGGAGATATTGCGGGGATTTTCTAATATTGTAGAGCAGGAGTAAGAGTGACGAACTTTACGAAACTTCAAATATCAGGATACCCAATAATCGAATATGAGCATATTGCAGATATTTTGGGAGAAAAAGAAATCCATGAAGGATAGCTCCTCTCGACCTTTTGTCTTCATAAACGCAGCCATGAGCGCAGATGGAAAGATCGCCACAATTGAGCGAAAGCAGACAAGGATATCAGGCAGCCTGGATTTTGACCGCATGGATGAACTGCGAGCTTCTTCGGATGCGATTATGGCAGGGATAGGCACTGTTCTTTCCGATAATCCCAGTCTCACCGTAAAATCAGCGGCGCGAAGAGAAAAACGGCGCACTCTGGGATTGGATGAGAATCCGGCGCGTATCGTTGTGGACAGTTCGGCGCGTACTCCTCTTGAGGCTGATATTTTCAAAAAAGGCGCAGGCATAAAGATCATCGCGGTATCCGAGAGCGCGCCGAAGGAGAAAGTTAAAGAGCTTTCAAAGGCAGCTGAGATCATCGTGGCTGGTGAAAAAAACATTGACCTTGAAAAGCTCCTGGTCGAACTGAAATCCCGAGGGATCAGCCGGATGATGGTGGAAGGCGGCGCGACATTGAATTGGGGGCTTATCTCGGCAGGTCTTGTGGATGAAATATATACTTTTATAGGAAATATTATTATCGGAGGAAGGACTGCGCCGACGCTGGTGGATGGAGGGGGGTTTGTGGGAGGGTTTTGCAGGATGGAGCTGCTATCGTGTGAGAAGATGGAGAATGGTGTACTTATTAGATGGAAGATCCAATGAAATCTAACAATCCCTATATACTATTATGCAGATAAAGTAGAAGAAAAATGCCAGACAAGAATCACAAATATTTCGCAGCCCACGCAGAAATTACAAAAGTAGCACGGCTCTCCATATATTCCAATACTATCCTTCTTATAATGAAGTTCGCTGTGGGGTTCATGTTGGGCTCGATATCAGTGCTCTCTGAAGCTCTTCATTCAGGCATCGACCTTCTTGCTGCGGTAATAGCCAATTACTCAGTTCGCAAAGCAGGAAAACCTGCTGATGATATCCTCATGTTCGGGCACGGCAAATTCGAGAACCTATCAGGTACAATAGAAGCTTTATTGATAACTGTAGCTGCGATTATCATCCTTTATGAAGCCGGAAGAAAGATATTTTTCGAGAATGAAGTAGAATTGAACGGCGAATTGATAGGTGTTGGCATTGTCATCATGGGGATCTCAGCACTCGTGAATTTTTATGTTTCAAGAAAGATCATGAAAGTCGCAAAACATGCTGAGTCCATAGCACTTGAAGCTGACGCGTATCATCTCACAACAGATGTATATACTTCGATCGGAGTTTTTATCGGTCTGGTCCTTATTCATTTCACAGGAAATCCGATATTTGATCCAGTGCTTGCAATAATCGTGGCACTTATGATCCTTAAAGCATCCTATGACCTGACAAAGAGGTCTGTTTCCGGGATCATGGATGTAAAGCTTTCTGATGATGAAGAAGAACTCATAAAATCCATCATTGGTGAACACTATTCTGATTATGCAGAATTCCATAATCTGCGCTCAAGGATGTCCGGGGCTGAGAGATTCGTTGACCTTCACCTTGTAGTGCCAAAAAATCAGCCTGTCATTGAGGCTCATGATTTCTGCGACCATCTGGAAAAGGACATTAAGGAGAAGATCCCCAATCTTTCAATTCTTATACACGTAGAACCATGTGAGGCTGATTGCGAAATATGCAGGAAGCTTGATGTATGCAAGCTTCCAAACAATTCAAGTGATTAGAACATTCTTGATATGGAAGAGAATCTTAATAAGAACCTGAAGCTTGCAGTAATCCTTACTTCGCTCATATTTCTTATGGAATTGATCGGAGGAGTGTTGTCCAACAGCCTTGCCCTGCTCTCGGATTCAGCCCATGTTTTCATGGATGTGGTTGCGCTTTTGCTTTCCTATGGGGCTTTAAAAATATCAGACCGTCCCTCAAATAGCAGCATGACATTTGGCTATCACAGGTTTGAGATTTTTGCCGCGTTAATAAATGGATTAACGATTATCTTGATAGCAATTTTTATCTTTTATGAAGCATACTGGCGAATACTTGACCCTACTTCTGTGAAAGGAACAGAAGTGCTTGTCATAGCAACTATAGGTCTTATCGTCAATACCTGGGTAGCTTTAAAACTGCATGGTCATTCTGACCTGAATATAAAAAGCGCCTATCTTCATGTTATCGGAGATGCCCTTGCATCTGTTGCTGTTATTGCCGGGGCGGTTATCATTTTGCTTACCGGTAACAACATCATAGATCCGGTGCTTGGTATACTTATCGCAGCCATGCTTCTTTACGGCGCTATCAGGCTCGTCCTTGGTTCTATGAGAGTGCTTCTTGAATTCGCGCCAAAACATATTGATGCGGACAGGCTTTCAAAGGAGATCATGGTATTTAATGGTATAAAAGGAGTTCACGACATACATATCTGGAGCATTTGCTCGAATATCCATGCAATGAGCGCCCATATTCTGGTTGACAGGATGCACGTTCACCAGACAGAGACATTTATCAGTGGTATCAGCAAAATGGTGAGGGATAAGTTCAATATCATGCATACCACTCTGCAATTCGAGTGCGCCGAATGCGCGCCCGTGGAGATAGGACATAAGAGCCATCATCAGGAGGAACATTGAGTTCTATATTATTTGAAACTTCTAATGAAGATAAGCTGACTGTCCAGGAATATGTTCGCTTTGTTGAAATAAAAGAACAGATCGAAAAGCTTCTTGAGAACACGAAAATAAAGCAGGCTCTTGGCGAGCATGAAAAAAACATCAGAGGTCTCACCATTGACATGACCATCAAATATACTATCGAAAAGTGATCATAACCTTTTTTCTATATCCCTGTCTTAAACCTCAATATCGCGCCAATCCCGCCAAAAGCTGACATGAGCTGGTTCCCCTCTTCGAAATCGTTCGAAATAAAAGCGATGTTAGTGCTCATCTTGTCGGAGATAGTTGAAAGTTCTTCCACAATATCCATAGATTCCACTACTTTCATTCCTGACCCGCATTTTGAACAGTTCCCTGGCTGGTACTCCTCTCCAGCCTTCTTCATAATTGTCTTCTTTTCCTCATTACTGCAGTTGCCGCATTTTATGGTGAGTCTTACCTTTCTGAGTTCATCAGATAACAGCAGAGTATCCACAGAGCCCATTTCGAGGTTTTTCCTGACCTGTTCTTCACCATACGAGGATAGACCTGTGTCGTTCACAAGCTCTTTCATGAAGCGCTCCATATACTTTTTCTCTTTGACGACATCAAGGTCCTGAAGCGCTTCTCCAAGTTTGTCGAATAGTTCGTACAATCCTGATTCGTCCGTGTACGCAACATCAAAGAGACCGAGTATCTTTTTCTGTATTTCATGATGCAGGTATGCCCCGCTTTCGAACTCTTCTTTTGTGGGAGAAGGTCCGCCAATGAACACTCCCATGAAGTCCTTCGGGTCAACAGCGAGATATACTTCGCTTGCAGCCTTCCCGATCTTTGTATAGAAATCGTTTATCGCTATGAGGCGAAGCTGCTGGAACCTGTGAGCGCTCTGTCCTCCTTTTCGCTGTTTTCCGGGGACTGTGGATGTGAGATGTGACATTTCTTCTATGTGTTTTCCGCGAAGCAATCCCACTGTTGCTTCACGCCTATCAAGCACCAGGAGTCCATATGTCTTTTTCTCATGCAGCATGTCCTCAAGAGGCGTGAGAAGGAAGGATGAATCGCAGTGGTACTTATAAGAAACAATTGGTTCAGGCGGCTCGATAATGAATGTCAGCATATCGGTCTTGTTGGCGCCGATGTCAACAGCTCCGCAGAAGATCACGACACCGTTCTCCGGAGCCTTTGGAATAAGCTTTAACCTGGAAAGCAGGGACTCAATGGCGCCAGTGACATTCTGTCTTGTCACCCTTGATT